>JAYVGF010000173.1:0-1624 GCA_043772415.1 Betaproteobacteria bacterium | reverse complement strand
CAGTTGTTTTTCCAACATTTTTTTATAAATGCTGGAAATATGTTTTTCGCGCCCGGTAATATTGGCGTCAACTTTAAATTCAATCAAACGATGCTTGATGGCGTCGAGTATCTTGTCCACCACTTCGCGCCGATTGCCGCGCGCCGCTTTGACGGCTTTGGTAAGTACGCGATAACGATTGGGGTAGAGGAATTTGAAACCCAGATCCTGCAACTCGTAATACACGCTGTTCAAACCGAGGCGGTTGGCGATGGGCGCATAAATTTCCAGCGTCTCGCGCGCAATGCGCTCCTGTTTTTCCACTGACATCGATTCCAGCGTGCGCATATTGTGCAAACGGTCGGCCAGCTTGATCAGGATAACGCGCACGTCGCGCGCCATGGCGAGCAACATCTTGCGGAAATTTTCCGCCTGCTGGTGTTGTACGGTATCGAATTTGATGCGGTCTATTTTCGACACGCCATCGACTAAATCGCCGACCGATTTACCGAAATGATCGGCAATCTGTAAGCTGGTGGTGCTGGTGTCTTCTACTGTGTCATGCAATAACGCCGCCATGATGGCTTGCGGATCGAGATGCCATTCGGCGAGAATTTTTGCGACGGCGACGGGGTGGGTAATGTAGGGCTGACCGCTTTTGCGGAACTGCCCTTCGTGGGCAGCGCGGGCAGCTTCGTAGGCCGCGTGAACTTGAGTGATGTCCTCCGGCTTCAGGTAACCGGACAGGGCGTGGGTAAGTTCGGCAACCTCAGGCATACATAGCAGGATGAGGCCGGGAGCATAAAAATGAAATGGTCAGGCGCAGGTGCGCAGTTTATTTCATCCTTATAGCCTGCATCCTTTCTCCTTTTTTATTCACTAACAACCGGTACGGCAGGTCCGCGATTGAGAATTTCCAGGCCGACTTTGCCGGCGGCGATTTCACGCAACGCCATCACGGTGGGCTTGTCGCGGCTGTGGCCTTCGACCAAAGGTGTCGCGCCGGTCGCCAATTGGCGCGAGCGATACGTCGCTGCCAAAGTCAGTTCAAAGCGGTTCGGAATCAGTTTAATGCAATCATCAACGGTGATACGTGCCATGCTTACCTCTTGATTAATTTGGAAATTATGTCGCTGCTGCGTTTGAATTGGGTATCGCGCTTGAGTCGTTGACTGCGGAATATCGCGAGCAAATCGCTGACGGCGTCAGCAAACCCATTATTAATAATAACATAGTCGAACTCGCTCAGATGGCTCATGTCCTCGTGTGCCGAGGCGAGGCGGCGCTCGATCACTTCAGCGGAGTCCTGGCCGCGCGCGGTGAGTCGCTGACGTAATACCTCCATCGACGGTGGCAAAATGAAAACACCGACGATATCGGGAAATATTTTGTGGATTTGTTGCGCGCCTTGCCAGTCTATGGCCATCACCACATCGAAACCGTTTAGCCTGGCGTGATCGATCCATTTTTTCGACGTGCCGTAAAAATTGCCATACACCTCGGCGTGTTCAAGAAAATCGCCCGAAGCGATCATTTTTTCGAACGCATCGCGGCTGACGAAATGATAATGTTTGCCTTCGACCTCGCCTTCGCGCGGCGCGCGCGTAGTGAACGACACCGATTGGCGCACGTTGCTGTCTTTTTC
>JAYVGF010000172.1:0-14001 GCA_043772415.1 Betaproteobacteria bacterium | reverse complement strand
AGTCATGTTGTTTCCTCTTGGAAAACTCAAATGATATGTAGCCTGGATGGAGCGTAGCGTAATCCGGGTTTCGTTGATGTGACGGAAATTTCCCCGGATTGCGCTACGCTTCATCCGGGCTACGCTTGCTGCGTTTGCCTGTTATACAAAAGTCATTGCTAAATGAATAGCTCCATTTGGAACAGAGGGGATTTTAATTTTATCTATCAAGCCTTTGTCTATAGCGAAATTTGCGTCTTTACCTTCGCCTTGTAGAAAAAGCTCTTTAAGTTCTTTTTCTTTCAATTTTGAATTTTCACTAATCGTCTTTGATATCCTGTTTTCCATACTATCAAGTCTGCTAAGATTTTCAGTTATTGCAGTTCTGCTTTGAGGGCCGATAAAATTCATCATAACCCCGTGAAATAAAAAAGAGGCGTTTGGCGCAGCAAATCTTTTCTGGCCACTCATAAAAATCACATTTGCAATAGAATCTATAGTGCCCGTGTTGTGCATCACTACATTCAATTTTTTCTGCAAAGAAACTAAATAGTTATATAGTACGAAACCGGAGTCAACATCACCTCCGTTAGACGCAATAAAAAAATATAATTCCGTCGGGTTGTATTGAAAAATTACTTCAGTGCAAAATTGGATAAATTTGTTTACTTTTAATGGGTCAATGACGTCAAAAAAATTGACATAAATAGTTTTTTGTTGCGCTGTCATATTTACTCTCTATTTAGTTTAATGTTAAATGCCTATCAGCTAGTAATATACCTATAATTCAATAGTTTTCAAAACTCTCACATCTCATGACCGACCTCCTAACCTCACAAGACCACAAAGCCGAGCATGCTCCGTTAGCGGAGCGGATGCGGCCGCAGACTATTGATGAGGTGATCGGGCAGACGCATTTGCTTGGCGCGGGAAAGTCGTTGCGATTGGCGTTTGCGTCGGGCAAGTTGCATTCGATGATTTTGTGGGGGCCGCCGGGGGTGGGGAAGACGACGCTGGCGCGGCTGACGGCGCAGGCGTTTAAGGCGGATTTTATTGCTATCTCGGCGGTGTTGTCGGGCGTGAAGGAAATCCGCGAGGCGATTGAGCAGGCGCGCTTGAATCAGGCGCAATACAACCGCGACACGATTATGTTTGTCGATGAGGTGCATCGCTTTAACAAGTCGCAACAGGATGCGTTTTTGCCGCATGTGGAATCGGGCTTGATTACCTTTATTGGCGCGACGACGGAGAATCCGTCGTTCGAGGTGAACGGCGCGTTGTTGTCGCGCGCGGCGGTGTATGTGTTGAAGCCGCTTTCTGAATCTGAGTTGGGCGAGTTGTTTGATCGCGCTTTAGCTGATGCGTTGAAAGGTTTGACGTTTGAGCAAGGCGCGCGCGATCGCTTGGTCGGCGTGGCCGATGGCGATGCGCGACGTTTGTTGAATTTGCTGGAGCAAATTCATACGGCGGCGAAGACGGCGAAAGTTAAACATGTCAGCGTGGAGTTTTCCGAGAATGCTTTGTCCGAAGCCACGCGTCGTTTCGATAAAGGCGGCGATGCGTTTTATGACCAGATTTCGGCGCTGCATAAATCAGTGCGTGGTTCGGACCCGGATGCGGCTTTGTATTGGATGGTGCGTATGCTCGATGGCGGCGCGGATCCGCGTTATGTCGCACGGCGGGTGATCCGCATGGCGAGTGAAGATATTGGTTTGGCTGATCCGCGCGGCTTGCGTGTGGCGCTGGATGCGGCGGAAACCTATGAGCGCCTCGGCTCGCCCGAAGGTGAATTGGCTTTGGCGCATGCGGTGATTTATTTGGCCGTCGCCGCCAAGTCGAACGCTGCTTACGTCGCGTATAATGAAGCCCGCGCCTTCATCAAAAGCGACGGCTCGCGCCCGGTGCCGGAACACATCCGCAACGCGCCGACCAAGCTGATGAAAGATTTAGGTTACGGCAAAGATTATCGCTACGCGCATAATGAAGACGAAGGCTATGCGGCGGGGGAAAATTATTTTCCTGATGGAATGGAGAAGCAACATTTTTATCGGCCGGTGGATCGCGGGCTGGAAACGAAGATAGCGGAGAAGTTGGCGCATTTGCGCGAGTTGGATAGGAAAAAGAAGTAGGGGTTTTGTCCCCTCCCTTTCAAGGGGAGGGTTAGGGTGGGGATGGGTCTATCCCCGAGCGTAACACCCATCCCCATCCTAGCCTTCCCCTTGAAGGGGAAGGGACAAGACCAAAACCTCCGATTTGTAGGGTGCGCCATGCGCACGCGTTGCTCGGTGATGAGGTTGCGTTGGTGTAATTTACATTTGCGTTTTCTCAGCGGTTCGTTACGCGTGCGCGCGGCGCACCCTACAAAAAGCGAATTATGAGATTTATAAATAATTCAATAAAATCAAGGACTTACGATGTTAGACGTACATTTACTCAGAAGCGATATTGATGCAGTTGCCAAGCGATTAACGTCGCGCGGTTATCAACTCGATGTGGCGCAATTTCAATTGCTCGAAGGCGAGCGCAAAAATATTCAGACGCGCACGCAGGAGTTGCAGGCGAAGCGTAACAGCGCGTCGAAACAAATCGGTGTGGCGAAAAGTAAAGGTGAAGATGTCGCGGCCATCATGAGCGAAGTCGCCGGACTCGGTGATGAGTTGAAACAAGCTGAAGAGCAACTCGAAGCCGTGCAGCAAAAACTCAGCGCGATGTTGATGACGGTGCCGAATACGCCGCAGGAGTCGGTTCCCGTGGGCAAGGATGAAACGCAGAATAAGGAAGTGGCTCGTTGGGGTACGCCGCGTACTTTTGGTTTCGCGCCAAAAGATCATGTGGAAATCGGTGAAAAGCTCGGCCTGCTGGATTTTGAAAATGCGGTGAAACTTTCCGGCGCACGCTTCTCGGTATTGCACGGATCGCTTGCAAGATTACACCGCGCGCTGGCGCAATTCATGCTCGACGTGCATACGCAGGAACACGGCTATAACGAAGTGTATGTGCCGTATCTGGTCAATGCCGAATCGGTGCAGGGCGTGACCAGCCTGCAAAAATTTGAAGAAGATTTATTCAAAGTGGAAAAGCAGGGCTTGTATTTGATTTCCACCGCCGAAGTGCCGGTGACCAATCTGGTGCGCGACACGATTATCGACGCGAAAAATTTGCCGCTGAAATTCGTTGCGCATACGCCGTGCTTCCGCAGCGAAGCAGGCAGCTACGGCAAAGACACCCGCGGCATGATCCGCCAGCATCAATTCGACAAGGTGGAAATCGTGCAGATCGTGCATCCGGATGAATCGCACAAGGTGCATGAAGAACTCACTGCCAACGCCGAAGCGATATTGCAAAAACTCGAATTGCCGTATCGCAAAATGTTGTTATGTACCGGCGATATTGGTTTCTCGTCAGCCAAAACTTACGATCTCGAAGTATGGCTGCCGGGCCAGCAAGCGTATCGTGAAATTTCCTCGTGCAGTAATTACGAGGCATTTCAGGCGCGGCGTATGCAGGCGCGTTTTCGTAATGCGCAGGGCAAACCGGAGTTGGTTCACACACTGAATGGTTCGGGTTTAGCGGTGGGGAGAACCTTGGTGGCGATACTGGAAAATTATCAGAACGCCGATGGCAGCGTGACTATTCCTGCGGCGTTGAAGGCGTATTTGCCGGGGCTGGAGAAGCTTCAGCTTCCGTCGTAGGAGCCGGATTCACAGGTTTGGCGCCGAGAGTAGCAGAAACCTCTTCTGTTATGGGCAACGTTTTTTTTGATTTATCTGCACTAAGTGCCGCAGCAATTTCTTCTGGTGACGGCAATAGTTTGTTTGATTTGCCTGTTGTCAGGGTCGGCTTCACTTCATCGTCATCGGAATCCGTAGCGCGCTTGGGTAAATTCACCACAGTGAGAACGGCTGTGCGTGAGTCCGCTTTGCGCGGCGCGATCGGCGTATCGTCAAAAGCTTGTTGTAACACTGCATAAGGTTTTTCCAAACGCAATAAAATGTCGTAGTAATTGCGGATGTTTTCGACGAATTGCACCGCTTCTTCGCCGCGCCCGTAGCCATGCTTTAATTTTTTGTAGAAGCGCGGGCTGGAAATAGACGGCAATGAGAGTTTTACATCCAGCCACGCATCGGGGCTGAATTTTTGGTTTTGCGCCAGGATGCGCGCATCTTCCAGATGTCCCAGGCCTTGGTTATAGGCGGCTAGCGCCAACCAGGTACGATCCGGTTCCGGTATGCGTGCGGGAAGGCTGTCATCCCTCAGGGTTAATAAATAGTCTGCACCGCCGAGTATGCTTTGCCTTGGGTCAAGGCGATCCGCGACTTTCATGCGCTCTGCGGTTTCTACCGTCAGCATCATCATGCCGCGCACGCCGGTGTAGGAGGTGGCGAATGGATCCCAATGACTTTCTTGATAAGCGACCGCCGCGAGCAAACGCCAATCGATACCGGTGCGCTGTTGTGCTTGCCAGAAAAATTGTTTGTAGCGCGGCAAGATGGTGGCCGCACGTTCGATTAACGTGGTGATGTCGTCGCGTTTAAGTTGTGTGACATGGCCGTAATAGCGGTCTATCAGGCGCTTCAAGGTGCCGTCGGCGCGAATTTTTTCCATAAACGCATTGGCCTTGGGCAATAGCTCGTAGGGATCGTTTATCGGGAGCGCCCAAGCGACGGGCGCGGCCTCGCCTAACTCAAACATGACTTTAATATCGGGAAAATAATTTTTTGAAAGCGCGAATAAATGCGAATCGCCCACCGCAACGTCGATTTCCCCGTCTTCCAGTTTTTGCAGCAAATCGTCTTCGCTCAGCTCGCCTGCTTCGCGCCAGAGCAAGTTGGGGAACTGTTGTTTCAGCCCGATCATGCTCTGAAATGCGCCGCTGTTAGGCGTGACATGCACTTTCGCGTTAACCAGATGCGCCGCATCTTTCGGCATGTCTTCGTCGATGCGGGCGATGACTTGGGTCGTGGCGCTTTGATAAGGTGCGCTGAACCGCGCCAATTTTTCCCGCTGCGGTGTGACCGTCAAGGCGGCAGCGGCGAGATTTGCCTGCGCTTTTTCCAGCGCAGGAAAAATTTCTTCGGTTTTGTCCGTCACCACAAAACGAACCGGTACATTCAAGTAGCGCGCGAATTCCTGCGCCAGATCGTGATCCAGCCCACGATAGTTTCCATCGGCATCTTCGTAATAACTGGCCGGGCTGTTGACGGTTAAAACAACTAGTTCGGTGAGGATTTTCGGCGCGGGAGGCGCAATCACCACGGGCGGGCTGGTGCTGTAGCTCAGCAGGATAATTAACAATACAATGAAAATAATCCTGTGCATGAATGGGATAGCGGCGTTAGTTGAAGTGGAATGACCGGTGTAACGCGAAACAGAAATACGATAAATCAGTGTGGCCAAACTCTTTCAGTTTGTCTATTTTTTTATTCGCGCTGATTGGATAAATCCTGCGGCTGTCAAGAGCAAAACTTGCTCAGACCGCGACTTGTCGCGATAATGTTTATATATCCAATATAGACAGTTGATTTCATGGCTTATCGTACCGTCGCAATTATACCCGCCGCAGGCAAAGGCACGCGCATCGGCGAAAACACGCCGAAACAATATGTGTTGCTCAACGGCAAACCAATGTTGCAATATCCGATGCAGACTTTGTGCAGCATCACTGCGATAGACCATGTGTATGTGGTGATCGACGCGCGCGATCAGATTTGGAGCCAGCATGATTGGCCGCATTACAACGGCAAACTCAGCGTGTTGCGTTGTGGCGGCGCGAGCCGCGCGCAAACGGTGCTGAATGGCTTGCAGGCCATCGCACCGCACATGTTGGAGGATACGTGGGTGTTGGTACACGATGCCGCGCGCCCGGGTTTGCAAGCCGCCGATGTGAATAAATTAATTCGGGAATTACAACAAGACCCAGTCGGCGGATTGCTGGCGGTGCCTTTGCCCGATACGCTGAAAAAAAGTGACGAGTCGAAACGTGTTATTGATACGGTGTCGCGCGATCATTTATGGCTGGCGCAAACGCCGCAAATGTTCCGTTATGATTTACTCAAGCGAGCGTTGAACGCATTGCCCGCCGATACAGTCACCGATGAAGCTCAGGCAATCGAAGCAATGGGATTGAAGCCGAAATTGGTTGCGGGAAGCGCGGCGAATTTCAAAGTGACTTACCCCGGCGACATTGCGTTAATGCAAAAAATATTGAAATAAATCAAATAGTTACTAAGGCAGCTTATGAGAGTCGGAACGGGTTTTGACGTGCATGCATTAGTAACGGGACGCAAACTGATTATCGGTGGCGTGCAGATTGCGCACGATAAAGGCTTGCTCGGCCATTCCGATGCGGACGTTTTATTGCACGCGATTTGCGATGCGCTGCTCGGCGCGGCAGCGCTGGGTGACATCGGCAAACATTTTCCCGACAGCGATCCGCGTTACAAGGGCATCGATAGCCGCCAGTTGTTGCGTCATGTAGGCGAGTTGATTAACCATTCCGGTTACGTCGTCGGCAATATCGATTCCACCATCATCGCGCAAGCGCCGAAAATGGCGCCGCATATCGCGACCATGGTGAAAAATATTGCGGCTGATTTGCACCTTAAGGAAAACCAAATCAGCGTCAAAGCCACGACCACCGAACAACTCGGTTTCAGCGGACGCGGCGAGGGCATCGCGGCGCAAGCGATGTGTTTGCTGGAATCCATTTCGCGCTAAAATAACGTATGTTAGCGCAACTGAAAAAATGGTTTAGCGCCGATGTGCCGGTGAAAATTTCCGATGCGTTGTGGCACGACACACTGGCAGCGATGCCGTTTCTGAATGGTTTTAGTGACGAAGAGTTAAAGCGTCTGCGCGAATTAAGCGCACAACTTTTGCACGACAAACAATTCAGCGCCGCAGCCGGATTGGAATTGACCGATTTCATGCGCGTGTTTATCGCCGCGCAAGCCAGCTTGCTGATTTTGAATCTCGGCCTGGAATCGTATAAAGGTTGGAACGAAATCATCGTCTATCCGCGTGAATTCTCACCCAAGCATGAAAGTATAGATGAAGCAGGGGTGGTACACATCAGCGAGCATCCGATAGCCGGCGAATCATGGCTCGGCGGTCCGGTGGTGATTTCATGGGAAGATGCGGCACGCAGCGGCGCGGGTGACGGTTACAATGTGGTCATCCATGAGTTCGCGCATAAGCTGGATATGTTGAATGGTGATGCGAATGGGTTTCCGCCGCTGCATAAAAATATGGCGCGCGTTGAGTGGTCGCAGGCATTTGAGGAGGCATTTAATCATATGCAAAAAATTGATTATAATCAAATAGTTACTGATATTGACCCGTACGCGGCAGAAGAGCCGGCAGAATTTTTTGCCGTGCTGACGGAAGCCTTTTTTGAAACGCCTGATGTGGTGACGCGCGAATTTCCTGAGGTGTATAAACAGCTCGCTTTGTTTTATCGTCAGGACCCTTTACAACGTATGAACTCTCTACAGAATTGAACTATTTTGACCCATGATGCCGTCACTCAACGCCTGAAAACTTTACTCGCCGGCGACGATAAAAATATTCCTCTTGCTGAAGCGGCGTTAATGCTCGCGCATCATCTCGCGCCCGATACCGACGTAGCGATGTATGTAAAAAAACTGCAGGCCATGCAATCGGAATTGGCCAAGACGGTTGCGCGCGATGCCAGCACCGAGGAAAAAATCAACGCGCTGAATACTTATTTGTTCGAGGAAATGGAATATCAAGGCAATGAACTGGATTACTACAATCCGTGGAATAGTTTTCTCTCTGCGGTGATCGATAGTAAGGCCGGCATCCCGATTACCTTGTCGATTTTGTATATGGAATTGGGCAAAGCGATCGGTCTAGACCTGCGCGGCGTGAACATGCCCGGGCATTTTTTGGTCATGCTGGCAGGTGAAAAAAACCGCCTGGTGCTTAATGCATTCAACAACGGCGAAGCGGTGAGTGACGAAGATTTGCGCGGCTTTATCGCGGCGGCGCAAGGCGGCGCGGCGGGAGCGAGCGCGAATCTGGATGAATTGATCCAACCGGCCAGTAACCGCGACATCCTCATGCGCTTGCTGCGCAACTTAAAAAAAATCTATTTCGATGAAGATGATTTTGAGTTGGCGATTGAAACCATTAATTTACTCTTGCTCATCAATCCCGACAGTGCGGAAGAATACCGCGATCGCGGATTGATTTATCACCAACTCGAAGCCTTCCGCGCTGCGTTGGAAGACCTGACGCGTTATCTCGAGCTGGCGCCCAAAGCGAGCGATGCGCAGTTAGTTCACAACATGCTTACAGAATTAAAAGAGATCAACGCCAAATTCAATTGAGCCGCAAGGTTTATCCTCTTGCTTCGCCGTGGTAGCATGGGCAAAATTTTCTGATGGAATGGCCCCATGAAAGCAAAAAAACGCGCACGTAAATCCGGTATGCCTCCCGGTTCCTTGGTATATACCGGCAGCAAAGCCGCGCCTGCCGATGCCAAAATTACTTTGTTCGATTTCGACGAACAACATTGCACTGAAAAAACGCTGAGCAAAATCGAAGAGTGTTTACCGTTCACCAATGCGTCCAGCGTCACCTGGATTAACGTCGATGCGTTGCAAATTCCCGGTGTGCTCGAAGCGTCGGGCAAAACCCTCGGCCTGCACCCGCTGGTGCTGGAAGACATACTCAACACCGAACAGCGCCCCAAATACGAAGACTATGGCGACTACGTCTATATCGTGGTCAAAATGCTCGACATGGAAGGGCCGGACAACCAGATGGCCATCGAGCAATTGAGTCTGGTGGTCGGCGAGAACTATGTCATCACGTTTCAGGAGCGGCCGGGTGATGTGTTCAACGCGGTGCGCGAGCGCATCCGCAAAGGTATCGGGCGCATCCGCAAATTGCGCCCGGATTACACGGCCTATGCCATTATCGATTCCGTCGTCGATCGCTACTTTGACGTGATCGATTTTATCGGCGAAAAAATCGAAAATCTGGAAACCGAATTAGTCAGCAATCCCAAGCCCGACACGCTGCGCCGTATCCATGATTTACGCCGCGAGCTGATATTTGTGCGCAAGTCGGTGTGGCCGCTACGCGAGGTGATCGCGTCGATGCAGCGCGCGGACTCGGATTTAATTCATGAAAGCACCAATATTTATTTGCGCGATTTGTACGATCACGTCATCCGCATTACCGACAGCATCGACACTTATCGCGATATGTTGTCGAGTATGCAGGACGTGTATCTTTCCAGCATCAGCAATCGCACCAACGAGGTGATGAAAGTGCTGACCTTGTTTTCCAGTATTTTTCTACCGCTGACTTTTATTACCGGTTTGTTCGGGATGAACTTTCATAATTTTCCCGAGCTGGACTGGAAGTATGGATTTCAGGGCACACTGATATTTATGTTGGTGTTATTTGTTTCTATGTTGATATTTTTCAAGCGTAAAAAATGGATATAAATCAAATAGTTACATAATACTCGGCAATTCATGCACGAGTGGTAAAATATAACAATAAATTCGCATTGGGGGAGTAGTCGCAAATGAAAGTTTTTGGTATCGCAGGTTATTCCGGCAGCGGTAAAACCACGCTAATGGAAAACTTGATTCCGCAGTTCGTCATGGAAGGCTTGAAAGTTTCGGTGATTAAACACGCGCATCATAATTTCGATGTCGATCGCCCCGGCAAAGATTCCTATCGCCATCGCGAAGCGGGGGCCAGCGAAGTGTTGGTCACCTCGGACAAGCGTTGGGTGCTGATGCACGAAGCGCGCGGTGAAGCAGAGCCGACGCTGGAACAATTGCTCACGCGATTTTCCGATTGCGACCTGGTGTTGGTGGAAGGCTTCAAAACCGAGCCAATCCCGAAACTTGAAGTGCATCGCGTTGCTAATGCCAAACCGCCGCTGTATCCGCAAGATAAAACCGTTATTGCGATTGCGTGCGACGAGCCAATTGCGACTCGCTTGCCGCAGTTCAATCTGAATAACGCCGAAGGCATCGCGCAATTTATTATTCAACATTTGAATCTATTGCCTATACCAGCAAGAACCGCCGGAGCAGGGCATGATTAACTTGAAATATTTCGCTTCGCTCAAGGAAGAGCTCGGTGTGACACACGAGTCTATCGCCGTGCCGTCAACATCGGCAGATGTGATGTCTGTGCTACAGGCATTACAAGCGCGCGGCGGTAAATGGCAAACCAACCTGGTTAGCGACGGCAAATTAAAATTTGCCGTCAATCACATCATGGTCAATCTCGATGCGCCGGTACGCGACGGCGACGAAGTAGCGTTCTTTCCTCCGGTCACCGGCGGCTGAAATGAGCGTCACAGTACAAGAACAGGATTTTGATCTCGGCGCAGAAATCGCTGCGCTGAGAAAAAATAATCCCAAAGTAGGCGCAGTCGCCAGCTTCGTCGGCGTAGTGCGCGATATGAATGACGGTGACAGCGTGGCCGATATGACGCTGGAACATTACCCTGGCATGACGGAAAAAGCCCTGGAAGACATCGAAGCGCAAGCCAAGGCGCGCTGGGATATTGTCGATACGCGCATCATTCATCGCATCGGTACACTCAAGCCGACCGATCAAATTGTCATGGTCGCGGTCAGCGGCGCGCATCGCGGTGTAGCGTTTGCTGCGTGCGAATTCATCATGGATTATTTGAAAACCGCCGCGCCGTTCTGGAAAAAAGAATCCACACCGCAAGGCGGGCGCTGGGTCGATGCCAGAGTCAGCGACCATACTGCTATGGCGCGCTGGAAGACCGGCAGCAAATAGTTATCGTAACTATTTGATTATATTGAATAATTTAACCAAGCTTATGTGTGCTGTTTTACTGTTATCAGGTTGCGCCAGCATGTCCGCAACAGAATCTACCGTGCGTTATTCCGTGCAAGCAAAATATGCTGACGTGCATGAAGACATCGTGCAAGCCATCACCAATCGCGGCATGGTCATCAGCGCCGAATCGCACATTTCCGACATGCTCGACCGCACCGGCAAAGACGTCGGCTCGGACAAAAAAATTTATCGCCACGCGCAAGTGATTTTATTTTGCAGCGCGGTCATCTCGCGCAAAGCCATGGAAGCCGATGCGCACAACAGTGTGTTTTGTCCGTATGGCATCGCGGTATATGAATTGCAGAATGGGCCGGGAAAAATATTCGTCAGCTATCGCAAAGCGCCGGAAGTGAGTGGGGCGCAAAGCCAAGCTGCGATGATGGAAGTGGAAAAGCTGCTCGATGGTATAGCGCGTGAAGTGACGCAGAAGTAAGTCGATAGGTTAGTTGGACGCCTCAGACTAGCTTGCGCTATTCCAACGAGAGAAGTTCCTCCCTTTGGCAAAGGGAGGTTAGGAGGGATTTGAGAAGGGTGCAGACAAAACATAACTCATCCTCACCTTAACCACCCTTGAAGGGGAGGGAATCTGTGCGCACAGAATGAATTGACGGCCAAGAAATTTACATCACAGCCGCAACGGCGCGCGCGAATATTTTGCGCGTAACTTATTGACGTTGGAAAACACCGCAGACCGGCTGATAATCTTGCGCTCCAACTCGCGCTTGCCGGGAAAGTCCAGCAACATCACGCCGATCAAAATAGTAATCAAACCTTGGCCCGGCACACCGGGTAGCGACAACACGATGCCCAGCAAAACCAGTAAAAATCCCAGCACATTTTTGATCACCAAAGCGAAGCCGCGCACCAAGCGATGCTGTCCGTCCATGAATGTGCGCCGGTGCGAAGGATGAAAATAATCCGCCGGCAAACGGACGACGATAAAGCCCGCGACTACCAGGTTCACCACAAACGTCAGAACAAATACGACGAATGCGAGCAACAGGTTATCGGTAGTCAACAACGACGAGCCGGGAATATTTTTCAGCCATTCAGGCATACGCGACCTTTCGGTAATTCGTGGGTTATTATAAACAATAGCGGGGATTTTGTCGGCTGGGCCGAGGCACCAAGCCCAGCGAAGGAAAGGTAGCCCGGATGAAGCGTAGCGCAATCCCGGAACGTCGGTGACGCGAACAGATACCCGGATTACGCTGCGCTCCATCCAGACTACGGTGCAATTGAATTAATTTTGCTTTGCGTGTGTTTTCACTGCCACCCATTCCACTTTCACCGTTTCCTTATCGCTGCCGAACCACACCTCGCCATCTTGAATAGTGCATTGCAGTTGCATGTTGCGCTCGGCGAGTTGCGCGAGGGCTTTGCTGGTTTGCGTGGAGAGGTCATACACGCTCAAGTTATGGCAATTGGCGAGTTTGGTGGCGACGCCTTGCCACCACATGCCGACGACCCGTCCGCCATAACCGTAAATGAAAACGTGGTTTGCGCGGCCGCAGGCGCGGCGAACTAATTTTTCATCCGGCATGCCGACGTCGATCCAGGTTTCTATCGCGCCGGTTAAATCTTTTAGCCACAGGTCGGGTTCGTCGTCGGTGGAGAGTCCGTTGCCGAAGGCGAGATGCTCATGGGCGTGTAACGCGAACGCGAGTAAGCGCACCATCATGCGTTCGTCGGTTTCAGATGGATGCTGTGCGATGGTGAGCGCGTGATTGGCGTAATAGTTGCGATCCAAGTCGGAAATTTGTATATCCGCACGGAAGATGGTTGATTTTAACGCCACAATGAATGTTTCATAAGTGTTTGATTTAATTAAGTTTTTAGTTAATGCTAAGGCGTTGCTTGGCGGCGGTGTATTCGGCTTTTAATCGCGCCACGCATTCGGCCGTTGTTGGTAAATCATCCATCAATCCGACGCCTTGTCCTGCGCCCCAGATGTCGCGCCAGGCTTTGGCTTTCGCGCCGCTGCCGGAAGCGAAGCTCATGCTGGTTTTTTCTGCGACGGGTAAATCATCCGGATTCAGTCCTGCGTTGACGATGCTTCTCTTCAAATAATTGCCGTGCACGCCGGTAAATAAATTGGTGTAAATAATATCCGCTGCTTTGCTATCGACAATAGCCTGGCGATATTCGGCGGTGGTGTTGGCTTCTTGCGTGGCGAGCCAACGGCTACCGATGTAGGCGAGGTCGGCACCCATGGCTTGCGCGGCAAGAATAGCATCGCCGCTCGCGATGGAGCCGGAGAGTGCAATAGTGCCGGAATAAAATTTACGTACTTCACCCACCAGCGCGAACGGCGACAGCGTGCCTGCATGGCCGCCCGCGCCAGCGGCGACGAGGATCAAGCCATCGACGCCAGCTTCCAAAGATTTTTCTGCGTGACGAATACTGATCACGTCGTGCAACACGATGCCGCCATAGGAGTGAATCGCTGCGAGCATTTCAGGCGAGGGCGCACGCAGGCTGGAGATGATGATAGGAATTTTATGCTTCACGCAGACTTCGACGTCGTGTTCCAGTCGGTCGTTGGAGCTATGCACAATTTGATTCACGGCGAGGGGGCCAACGATTGCGTTTGGATTTTTTTGTTTGTGATCCGCCAGCTCGTCTTGAATGCGGTTCAACCAGTTGTCCAGTTCTGATGCAGGCCGTGCATTCAGCGCAGGGAACGAACCGACTATGCCGGCTTTGCATTGGGCTATAACTAATTCAGGATTGCTGGCGATGAATAATGGTGAACCGATGACGGGCAGGCTGAGGTTTTGCAGTATGGCGGGCAGGGACACGATGGCTCCGATGAGAGTGGCAACTATGGAGCGGATTTTACAGGGAAATGGTGGTGGCGGTGTTGGTTACGTTCTTCTTGATGGGGGTATGGGATTAGCATGGCGTGCGTTACTGCAAGTTTAAATCCCCCTTAGTCCCCCTTTTTCTAAGGGGGAGATGTCCATTTTTTCAAAATGGGGAAATAGTCTTGATCAGGGAGCGCGGCTGTAGCGCCATCAGAAATCGTGGTTCGAAACTTCCCCCCTTAGAAAAAGGGGAGGGTAGGGGGGATTTAAGATAGTTGGAACGAAGAAAGGAAAACTGAGAAGTGCTTGTGCAGATTTTATTTTTCCACAAACGCTTTTTCAATCACAA
>JAYVGF010000171.1:0-1682 GCA_043772415.1 Betaproteobacteria bacterium | reverse complement strand
TTGCCGGGGGTAGCCCGGCGGCTAGTCACTTTTTTGCTTCGCCAAAAAAGTAACCAAAAAAGGCGAACCCGCCGCGCTGCTTTTTTGTTTTTTGGTTTTGTTGTCGCTGGAATTTCCGCTGACTGGCGGGCGGCGAGAAAACTCGCTTTCGCTTTCAATTCAAATCTGCAACTCCGCGTAGCTCAAACAGGTTCTCGCCGACGGCCCCCGCCAGTCAGCGAAAATTCCAGCGGCGCAGAAGGGTGAACGGTTCTTTCTTCGAATTACAGCATATATTCATTCACCACGTCCCCTCCCTTTCAAGGGGAGGGTTAGGGTGGGGATGATAGAAATACATCTGCTAAAAAAATTACACCGTTACGCGTGTGCACAGCGCACCCTACAAAATCCTAATCCGTCATCGCCCTATATTCCGGCTGCGCTTTCACTCTAGCCAACCACGCATTGATATAAGGATAAGCAGCAAGGTCAAAGCCGCCTTCATGCGCAACATGCGTATAAGCGTACAAGCCAATATCCGCAACGCTGTAACGCCCGCCGACAAAAAATTTATTCGCCGCTAAATGTTTTTCCATCACGTCCAATGCCTGATACCCGCGCTGGATTTTTTGTTGCAGGTCGGCTTGTCGGTCTGCTGGATTGCCCAAATAGACTTTGATGAATCTCGCGGTGGCGATATAAGGCTCATGGCTGTATTGCTCGAAGAACAACCATTGCAATACTTGCGCGCGCTGTAATTTATCTTCGGATAAAAATGCGCTGCCGTCGGCGAGATACCACAGAATCGCATTGGATTCCGGCAGGTATTGGCCGGGTGAAATTTCCAGCAGGGGAATTTTGCCGTTGGGATTTTTGCTGAGAAAATCGTCGGTGCGGCTGCCGCCATTCATGATGTCCACTTTGACAAATTCATGCGCGGCGCCCATTTGTTTGAGCAGCAGCGCGACTTTGTAACAGTTGCCGGATTTTAGATCACCGTAGAGTTTCATAGGGATTTCGCCTATCTTTAATGTAACCGTCATTCCCGCGCAGGCGGGAATCCAGCAAAATTAAAATGTGATTTTGACAAATGCAGTAACGAATTAATGTGATGAACAACTATTTTCTTCTGGCTGGATTCCCGCCTGCGCGGGAATGACGGGGATTATGGCACCAGCACGACTTTCCCCATCACCTTTCTGTTCATCATATCGTTTAACGCATCGGCCGCTTTAGCGAGCGGATACGTCGCCGAGATATGCGGTTTGAGTTTGCCTTGCATGAACCACATGCCGAGTTCGCGCAAACTGGCGGCGTTGTTTTTCGGTTCGCGTTTGGTGAAGTCGCCCCAGAATACGCCGACGATGGAGCAGCCTTTTAGTAATGTGAGATTCAAGGGGATTTTTGGGATGTCGCCCGCCGCGAAACCGACTACTAACAATCTGCCTTTCCACGCCATGCTGCGCAATGCGGGTTCGGTGTAGGGGCCGCCGACCGCGTCGTAAATCACATCGACGCCTTTGCCGCCGGTGATTTCTTTGATGCGTTCGCGTAAATCTTGCGTGGCGTAATTGATGAGGTCATCCGCGCCATGCTGTTTGCATACGGCGAGTTTGTCGTCGGTCGATGCGGCGGCGATGACTTTCGCGCCCATGATTTTGCCGAGTTCCACTGCAGCGAGTCCGACCCCGCCCGCAGCGCCG
>JAYVGF010000170.1:0-7961 GCA_043772415.1 Betaproteobacteria bacterium | reverse complement strand
AGATTTTCATCAAGATTGACAGTGGTTCGCATAATGAGGTCTCCAATAAACTGACTCAATAATAGCATCATTTGATGTAAGTATCGATGTACAGCCTTTCTCTTAGATTATGCAATTATTTACATTAACTATTTGATTATATTGATTTTTTAATCAAAACAACCCAACCACTTTTCCGTTGTCATCAATATCAATTTTCTCCGCCGACGGAATTTTCGGCAAGCCCGGCATAGTCATCACATCGCCACACACCATGACAATAAATTCCGCGCCCGCCGCAAGGCGCACTTCGCGTACGTTGATAATGTGTCCCGACGGCGCGCCGCGTAATGCAGGATCGGTGGAAAAGGAATATTGGGTTTTGGCGATACACACCGGGTAGTGGCCGTAGCCATCTTGCTGTAGTTTGTCGATTTGCTGGCGGACTTTTTGGTCTGCCGTTACATCGGCTGCGCCGTAAATTTTTGTTGCGACAGCGCGGGTCTTGTCCCATAGCGTGTCGGCATCTTCATAGACGAAATGAAAATCGCTCGGCACGTTAGTAATTAAATCGACGACGGTTTCAGCCAACTCGGTTGCTCCTGCGCCGCCTTCGGCCCAATGCTTCGCCAAGATCACTGGCGCTTCGTGGTGTGCCATTTTTCTTTTCAGCAAGGCGATCTCGGCGTCGGTATCAAAACTGAAATGGTTGATCGACACCACGCACGGCATGCCGTAATGGTTGCGCACGTTGTTCACATGACGTTCGAGATTGGCGATGCCTTTTTCCAGTGCGGCGAGATTTTCTTTATTGAGCTCTTTCAGTTCTACGCCACCGTGGAATTTTAATGCGCGGATGGTGGCGACAATGACGACTGCATCGGGACGCAAGCCGGACTTGCGGCACTTGATGTCGATGAATTTTTCCGCGCCTAGATCCGCGCCGAAACCTGCTTCGGTGACGACGTAATCGGCAAGTTTGAGTGAGGTTTGCGTCGCCAATACCGTGTTACAACCATGCGCAATGTTGGCAAACGGCCCGCCGTGGATCATGGCCGGATTATTTTCCAGCGTTTGCACCAGATTCGGTTGCAACGCGTCTTTCAGCAACACCGTCATCGCGCCATGCACTTTCAAGTCGCGCGCGGTAATCGGTTTTTGCTCACGCGTGTAACCAACCACGATATTGCCCAAACGGTTTTTCAAATCTTTTAATGAAGTAGCAAGGCAAAAAATCGCCATCACTTCCGATGCCACGACAATATCGAAACCATCTTGGCGCGGATAACCGTTGGCCGGGCCTCCCATGGCGACGGTGATCTCGCGTAGCGCGCGGTCGTTCATATCCATCACGCGTTTCCAAGTGATGCGGCGCACGTCGAAGCCGAGTTCGTTGCCGTGGTGAATATGATTATCGATACAGGCGGATAAAAGATTATGCGCAAGACCGATGGCGTTAAAGTCGCCAGTGAAATGTAAATTAATATCTTCCATCGGCACCACTTGCGCATAACCGCCGCCCGCCGCACCGCCCTTCATGCCGAACACGGGGCCGAGACTGGGTTCGCGCAAACACACCATGGCTTTTTTGCCGATTTTATTCAGCGCGTCGCCGAGACCCACCGTCGTCGTGGTCTTGCCTTCGCCTGCCGGAGTAGGGCTGATGGCGGTGACGAGGATCAATTTGCCATTGGGTTTATTGTTCAGGCTATCAATATAGTCGAGCGAAATCTTGGCTTTGTAATGGCCGTAAGGCACCAAGTGTTCGTCCGGTATGCCTAGTCTTTCGCGGGCAATTTCCGTGATGCGGCGCATGGTGGCTTTTTGGGCGATATCGATATCTGAGAGCATGTTATTTTCCTTATGGCGGTATGGAAGCGATTTTGTGTGCCAGTGTAGCAATCAAAATCACGCTTGCCAATAAAGGGCTATCGCAGGTCTAGCATGTAGGTAAAATAGCCAAATGAAAAAAATCACCTCGCGCGACAACGTCTTATTCAAAACCCTGCACAAGCTCGCGGCCTCGACGCGCGAGCGCAAAAAACTTGGCTTGTCCTTGCTCGATGGCGTGCATTTGATTGAGATGTATCAGGCGCAATACGGCGCGCCGAAAACGCTTTTGGTGAGCGAGGGCGGCGAGAGCAATGCGGAAATTCAGAAGCTGATCGGAATGTCCGGCGATGCGGACATGATCGTGTTGCCCGATGCCATGTTCGCCGAAATTTCGCCGGTAGAAACGCCGGTCGGCGTGTTGGCGCTGATAGATACGCCGAAGCCCAAGCCTGCCCATGATGTCGATTTCTGTGTGTTGTTAGAGGATATACAGGATCCAGGCAATCTCGGCTCGATCTTGCGGTCAGCGGCGGCGGCAGGAGTCGAGCATGTATTTTTATCCGCGCATTGCGCGTTCCCTTGGTCACCTAAAGTGATACGCGCGGGGATGGGCGCGCATTTTTTATTGGCGATCCACGAAGGCGCAGACCTGTCGCGCATCGCGCTGAGATTCAAAGGCAAAGTGATAGCTGCTTGCCTGAGTGCTTCGCATTCAATTTACCAAACGGATTTGCGCGGACCGGTTGCGTTGCTGATTGGCAATGAAGGGGCGGGATTGTCAGAAGCGATGCTGGAAGTTGCGACCACACAAATTTCCATACCCATGCCGGGGAAAATGGAATCATTAAATGCGGCAGCGGCAGCGGCGATTTGTTTGTTTGAACGCGTGCGGCAAATGCGCAGTTAGTCCCACCCATCAAGGGATTATGGGTCAATGTTTAGCTCTCAATTCGCACCCATCCCCATCCTAACTTTCCCCTTGAAGGGGAAGGGATTTCTTTGTTCCATTTTGCTTACGCACGATCGAAACATTTTTCGTAGGGTGTGCCCGCGCACCAAAGGGGCATTCAACCTTTCCGCTCGCATCTCACGCCGTGGTGCGCGGGCGCACCCTACGCAATCCCCGTCAAGGGGAAGGACTATCTTCCAGCCTCGAAAGTATGTGTATTTGTAACTATTTGATTTAATTAAAATTTTACTGTGTATGTGTCAGCGCAATGCCGCAGTTCCAACACACACCAAAGTTCAGCGGATTTTCTTCATTGCATTTTGGGCAGTGCACAACACGATGTTCCGTTGGCGCGAGTTTGTATTCGCGCACAATATTTTTTGCGCGTAAATATTGTTCGTCGTCCATCACCCACACTTGCGGATACGCTTCGGTAAACGGGATTTCACCCATGCCGCTTTGCGCGTTAGCGTTGAACACCTGCGCGTCGATTCCCACTTGGGTGAGCAGGTTGAGCGCGATGTATGCGTCGGGGAGATTGAGGGCGATGTAAACTTTTTTCATGTAATCATTATGAAATAAAAAAGGGCCCGCAGGCCCTTTTTGTTTTACAAGTAAGCTCAAATTATTTGAGCCAACCTCTTTTTAGCAATTCCGATTTCACCAAGTCTGATATAACCTTGTGGCCAAGGGTCGTCGGGTGAACGCTGTCGGCAAACAAGTAGGAAGTGTCGGCCCCTGGCGCGACCAATGTATTTGCCGAGCAAAACAACGAGGTGCCTGAAGTAACTTGACCGCCTGTAATGTTGGCTATCTTTACGCTGTCACAAGCGGGTAAAGAGGTATTGCTAAAGCCGTATTTAGCCGGGTTCGCGACTTCGTCTTTCGCTGCAGCATTCGCATCAATCATTAATACGTTCAGGCCTTTTGCCTTGATGCCGTCAGTCATCGTTTTATTGAATGCATTGACCAGGCTGGAAAGGTAACCGCGAGTAGCATCGTCCGGCAATCCAAAAGTGCCGAATGGTGTTTTGCTGCTGTCAGGAAGATTCAGCACAACCACATATTGGCCGCCTTTAGCGACAATTTTATCGGAAATCAGCGACACCAATTCGCCAGCGGCTTTTTGAACCTGGCCAGTTGCAATCGTGGGCGTAACCAAGGTTGTTGTTCCCGGGATATTCGAGCCGGTCAGGCCGAACCAGGTGAAAATATCATTGTTGCCGCCCCAGACAAAAATCAAATCATTGCTGCCGAAAGTCCCGCCATGTTGCGCGAGGTGATCGTTGATTTGTGTTGCCATAGGGACGGTCTGCGCGCCGCTATTGACTGCCAGGCTATCGGAATTTCCGATGCCCGGCTGGCTAGTCACGCGCGATCCGCCTTGGCCATAGGCTGTGCATGAAGGTTTAGGGCAGGTAACCGGCGTCACACCAAAGCCGCCCACTTTATTTGACGTGATAGTAATGCCATAAAGCTGAGCCACATTTTCAATCCAAACAGGGCCCGGGTTGGAGGTGAATTTTCCACCGCCAGCTGCCGCTATATTGCCTGCTCGGTAGGCGCCTGCATCGCTCAAACTATCGCCGAATGAAATAACTGAGCCGAATTTAGGGTCAGCGGAGCTACCTTCACTGCCGGCACCGCAAGCAGCAAGCAAAACTGTCAGAGCCGTAGCGGCCAGGAATTTAGTCATACGCATGTATCCTCCATGATGATTTTGTTGAGATGATGTTGCAGTGCAGGTCGTGTTGCTTGCTTACCTGCGCATACTAGCCTTGATTTTAAGCCTGCACAAGACGGCTGTTTGAAGCGTTTGAAACCGCTAAAACACGCGCCTTGCCATCTGCGTCTCGTGCATGATAGTGGTCGCCAGTTCTTCTATCGATTTAGTCGTCGATTCTATAAAGCGTATGCCTGCTTGGCGCATCAATGCTTCTGCCGCAGATAATTCACGACGACAGTTAGCGAGCGACGCGTAATTACTATCGGGTTTGCGTTCGGTGCGGATTTGCGCGAGGCGTTCCGGCGTAATAGTGAGACCGTAAATTTTGTGTTTCATCTTCGCCAGCGCGGGCGGCAGCTTCATGTTGTCTAAATCTTCGGGAATGAGTGGATAGTTCGCCGCCTTGATGCCGAATTGCAAGGCGAGATACAAACAAGTCGGCGTTTTGCCGCTGCGCGAAACGCCGACTAAAATAATATCCGCGTCGTCGAGATTTTTGTGCGACTGACCGTCATCGTGGCTCAGGGTGTAATTTACCGCTTCAATACGCGCGTTGTAGTCTTTCACATTGCCCGCGCTGTGCGATTTTCCCACGGTGTGTGACGATTTTTGGCCTAATTCCTTTTCCAACGGGATAATAAAAATCTCAAATAAATCAAGGAATAAGGCGTTATCGCCGTGTATCACATTACGTACTTCGCTATTCACTAAGGTACAAAAAACGATAGGCCGCGTGCCTTCCTCAAGGCCGATTTGCTTGATTTGCTCCAGCGCAAGCTGCGCTTTTTCCAGCGTATCGACGAAGGGTAGGGTGATGCGATTGAAATGAACATTGTCGAATTGGGATAGCAAGCTATTGCCCAGCATTTCCACGGTGATACCCGTGCGGTCGGAGATAAAAACTGCAGTGCGTTTGGTGCTCATAGGCGGGTTTATCCGTAATTAATCAGCAAGGTGTTTCGGCTATAATAGCGGGCTTTAGTAATGAACAAAACAGGGCAATAAAATGAGCAAGCAGAATTACGTCGCATGGTTTGAAACTCTACGCATGACCGATGTGGATACCGTCGGCGGCAAAAATGCCTCGCTCGGCGAAATGATCAGCCAGCTCGCCCACGCCGGTGTGCGCGTGCCCGGCGGCTTTGCTACTACGGCGCTGGCGTTTCGTGATTTTCTCAAGCACAACGACCTGACCGCGCGCATCGAAGCGGCGCTGAAAAATCTCAACGTCGATGACACGCAACTGCTGGCCAAGACGGGCGCGCAAGTGCGTCAGTGGGTGGTCGATGCGCCGTTCCAGCCGGATTTGCTGGACGACATTAAAACCGCCTACGAAAAGATGACCCACGGTTCCGATCTCTCGCTGGCCGTGCGTTCTTCCGCGACGGCGGAAGACTTGCCCGATGCGTCGTTCGCAGGGCAGCAGGAAACTTTTTTGAATATTCACGGCCTCGATAATGTGATGGTCGCGATTAAGCATGTGTTCGCTTCGCTGTATAACGACCGCGCCATCGCCTACCGCGTACACAAAAATTTCGTACACAGCGAAGTCGCCTTGTCCGCAGGCATCCAGCGCATGGTGCGTTCTGATTCCGGTGCGGCGGGTGTAATGTTTACCATGGACACTGAGTCGGGTTTTAACGACGTGGTGTTTATTACCTCCAGCTACGGCCTCGGCGAAACGGTAGTGCAAGGCGCGGTGAACCCGGATGAATTTTATGTCAGCAAAGTGGTGCTGAAAAATAACAAGCCTGCCATCTTGCGCCGCAATCTCGGCAGCAAAGCCATCAAAATGATTTTCACCGCCAAGCGCGAAGCGGGCCGTTCGGTCGAAACGGTTGAAGTGCCTGTGGAACAACGCAACAAGTTTTCGCTCACCGATAGTGAAGTCGAAGAGCTCGCGCGCTACGCCATGTCGATTGAAGCGCATTACAAACGGCCGATGGACATCGAGTGGGGACGTGATGGCGAAGACGGTAAATTGTATATTCTGCAAGCTCGTCCGGAGACGGTGCAGTCGCAGCAACAAGGTGAAGTCCTGCGTCGCTACCGCATCAAACAGCATTCCAAAATTCTCACCACCGGCCGCGCCATCGGTAGCCGCATCGGCCAAGGCGTGGTGCGCGTGATCAGCGACATCGAACAAATGCACGAAGTATTGCCCGGCGATGTACTGGTGACCGACATGACCGACCCGAACTGGGAGCCGATCATGAAACGCGCGTCGGCTATTGTGACCAATCGCGGCGGGCGCACTTGCCACGCGGCGATCATCGCGCGTGAGCTGGGCATACCCGCTGTGGTCGGCTGTAATGATGCGACCACGGTATTGAAAACCGGCGACATCGTGACGGTGTCGTGCGCCGAGGGCGATACGGGCAATATTTACACTGGCAAACTCGATTTCGAAATCATCGATGTGTCGCTGGACAAAATGCCCGAGTCCAAAGTAAAAATCATGATGAACGTGGGCAATCCACAACTGGCGTTTGATTTCCAGAAATTGCCTAACGCCGGCGTCGGTCTCGCGCGCCTGGAATTTATCATCAGTGCCATGATCGGTATGCATCCGAAAGCGGCGCTGGAATATCCGAATTTGCCGACCGATTTGAAAGCCGAAGTCGAAGAGCGTTGCAAAGGTTACGCCAGCCCGAAGGAATTTTACGAACAAAAAATCACCGAGGGCGTGGCGACCTTGGCCGCTGCGTTCTGGCCGAAAAAAGTTATCGTGCGTTTGTCCGATTTCAAATCGAACGAATACACCAACCTCATCGGCGGCAAACGTTACGAGCCGCACGAAGAAAATCCCATGCTAGGTTTCCGTGGCGCGGCGCGTTATATTTCCGCAAACTTCCGCGAATGTTTCGACATGGAATGCCGTGCGCTGAAAAAAGTCCGCGACGACATGGGCCTCACCAACGTGGAAATCATGGTGCCGTTTGTGCGCACGGTAAAAGAAGCGCAGCAAGTACAAGCGATATTAAAACAGAACGGCATCGAGCGTGGCAAGAACGGCTTGCGCATGATCATGATGTGCGAAGTGCCGTCGAACGCGATTTTGGCTGACGATTTTCTCGAACATTTTGACGGCTTCTCCATCGGCTCCAACGATTTGACGCAAATGACTTTGGGTGTCGATCGCGATTCGAGTTTGGTGGCCGATTCATTCGACGAGCGTGATGAAGCAGTGAAAAAAATGTTGGTGATGGCGATTTCCGCCTGCCAACGCGCGAAAAAATATGTCGGCATTTGCGGCCAAGGCCCGTCCGATCATCCCGATCTTGCGCGTTGGCTGATGGAACAGGGCATCGAATCCATGTCGCTCAATCCGGATACCGTGGTGGAAACGTGGTTGGATCTTGCCAAAGATAAGCAAGTTATCGCATAAATTATTCAATATAATCAAATAGTTACGTAATATCCCAAAACGGCTGATTTTGACCGCAACGGGTGGATAATATAGCGGCGTAGAAT
>JAYVGF010000169.1:0-1655 GCA_043772415.1 Betaproteobacteria bacterium | reverse complement strand
ATGCTGTTCGCCTCGCCGTGGTTTTTTATTTTATTGCCGTTGGCGCTGCTGCCGTTTTTATTCAGCGGCGGCGCGGTGTTGAAGTATCCCTGGCTGGCGCATGTGCCGCGCGATATTTTATCTTTGGCGCTGGATTGGGTGCGCCGTATTGCAGCGGCTCTGGCGATGACTTTAATCGTGGTCGGCCTCGCGCAACCTTATCGCGGTGAGTATTCCATCGAGCGCGTCGGTAAGGGCGCCGAGATTGCCGTGTTGCTCGACAAAAGCCGCAGCATGGACGAGCCGTTCAATCCGGAAAAAGGCCGCAATTGGAGTGACAGCACCTTGGTCACCAAAAGCACGGTGGCACGCAATATGCTGGCCGAATTCGCGGCGGGACGTAAACAAGATCTATTCGGCTTGATGTTGTTCAGCTCGGCACCGATGCGGGTGATGGAATTTACACAAAAACAGGACGTCATCCAGGCAGCCATAAAAGCGGTCGATATCGGCAAGGGTTTGGGCGATACCGACATGGGACGCGCACTGATTTCGGCGACGGGTTTTTTTGATAACCGGCCCTACGCAGGCTCGCGCATTGTGATGTTGGTATCCGACGGCGGCGCACGGCTGGACCAGGACACGCGCGATATGGTGGCGCGTTTGGTTAAACAACACCGCATCGGTATTTACTGGATATATTTACGTTCGTATAACAGCCCGGATTTGCAATCAGCGGCACAGGACGCGGGCGACAATGATTTGGCCGTGCCCGAACATGCACTGCATAAATTTTTCAGCGGCCTCGGTACGCCGTATCGCGCTTACGAAGCGGAGAATCCCAAGGCGTTGAAGAACGCGATTGATGATGTAGGCCGATTGGAGAATTTGCCTCTGGTGTATCGCGATGTACAGCCGAGAAAAAATCTGGCGGATAATTTTTTCAAAATCGCGCTGTTGCTATCTTTGCTTTTGGCAGCGACAAAATTGTTGGAATGGCGGACCTGGCGATGATAAATAAACTATTGTTTAAAAAGAGAATTTTATGGTCTCTTTTGGCGCTCACGGGGTTCATGGTGTATGAGAGCTGGAGTATCGCACGCATCAAAAGTTGGAATCAGCAAATCAGTAAAAATGAAATCATCGATATGCAAACGTCATCGCCAGCGCAAATAAAATTTGCGCGAGCGCGCGAGCTGGACCAAAAAAAAGATGAGGCGGCAGCGCTGGCTTTATATAAAAATCTGGAAAGCGAAACTGATGTGGCGTTGCGCAATGCCGCGCGCTTTAACAGCGGCAACTTATATATGCGCAAAGCACATGCCTTAAAAGGCACGCCGCTGGAAGGTCAAGCGCTTCCTTTGTTTGAGTTAGCCAAAAACTCCTACCGCGAAGTATTGCGCGCCGATCCGCAGAACTGGGACGCGCGTTATAACCTTGAGCGCGCGTTGCGCGTGCAGCCGGACGCTGATGAAGGCACGATGGGTGAATTTGTCGCGCCGTTGAATAGCGAACGGGCAGTGACGACGATGCGCGGCGTGACCTTAGGGTTGCCCTGATGCGGAAAATGTTTTCATCGGTGCTTGGTGTATTGCGGTGCTACTGGCAGGTAGCGCTTCTGTTGTTGGCGACGAGCGCGCTGGCTATGGCTTTACAGCATCCGACGTTAAATTTAT
>JAYVGF010000168.1:0-5460 GCA_043772415.1 Betaproteobacteria bacterium | reverse complement strand
CCGAAGAAAATCCCTATCGCCAATGTTATCGGTTTGGTTTCGCAGCAAGATTCGCCTGGCATGTTCGTGTTCACTGTCAACGGCAAGACCTATACGCTTGATGCCTTAGGCGATCGTAACGATCCGACGCTGGACATCATGTACGCCGATGACACCAATGGGCGCGAGACTTATGGCGCGGGACGCTATCTCGACGCGATTAAAGTCTCCGGCGACACCTATGTCATCGATTTCAATAAATCCTATAGCCCGCCCTGTGCTTTCACCCGCTTTGCTACTTGCCCATTGCCGCCGGCGCAAAACCGTTTGAAGGTGACTGTCAACGCGGGCGAAAAAACTTACACCGGGCCTCACTAAATTGCGCGCCGCTTTTATACGCCATTATGGTGGTAACGACGCAATCGAAATAAGTGATCAACCAATTCCTGCCGTCGGCCCGCGTGATGTGCTTATCCGCGTGCGCGCCGCAAGCGTGAACCCGGTCGATTACAAAATCCGTGACGGACAACTCAAGATACTCTTGTCGATAAAATTTCCGCTCATCCTCGGTAGCGATTGCGCAGGGGTAGTGGAAAAATGCGGCGCGGAAGTACGCGGGTTCAAACCCGGCGATGCAGTTTATGTACGCTTGGAAAAAGACCGCATCGGTGCTTATGCTGAATTCGCCGTCGCCAACGAAAATGCTGTGGCGCTCAAACCAAGCAACTTGGATTTTAATCAAGCCGCCGCGATTCCCCTCGCGGGTTTGACGGCTTGGCAAGCTTTGATCGAAGTCGGTAAATTACAGGCAGGACAGAAAGTCTTGATTCACGCGGGTTCGTGTGGCGTCGGCACGTTTGCCATACAAATAGCCAAACATCTCGGTGCCTTTGTCGCCACCACTTGCAGTACGCGCAATGCAGCGCTGGTAAAAAGCCTTGGTGCGGATGTCGTAATAGATTACAAAATGCAAAAATTCGACACGCTCCTGGCTGATTTCGACTTGGTCTTCGACACCCTCGGCGGCGATACACAGCATCGCTCGTTCTCTGTGTTGAAAGGCGGCGGCACTTTAGTAACTATCGCCGGCATACCAACGGCAGAATTTGGCCGCGAATGGGGCGTCAACCCACTAGTGCGCATGGTGATGGGCTTCAAGAACCGCACTTCCACCAAGCTCGCAAAACAAGGCGGCACCAGCTTTAAATATTTATTCATGCACCCCAGCGGCGATCAATTGCGTCAAATCGCCGCTTTGGTCGAAGCCGGAAAAATCAAACCCATCATCGATGAAACGTTTGATCTCGACCATTTACGCGACGCGTTGAACTATAGTGAAAGCGGACGGGCTGTCGGTAAAATTGTCATTACCATTTGAGGGTAGCTATGGCTTACGACGAAGGGCTGCAATTTCTCACTCTACTCCTTCCCCTTTGCGAGGTCGGGAGCTAAGTCACAGGGGGCGCCGTTCGCAGTGCGCACGCGTTGCACTTTACATCACACCTACGCTCGCCGGAGCCAATTTTGCACGTGCGCGCGGCGCACCCTACAGATTAAAATCGACCAGAATTTTCTGCGCCACAAATCGCTGCAAGCTCACGCCTACATCAAAATTACTATCCAGTCCAAAGGCTTTCTCCGCCGCATCTTCCAACTTATTTTTTTCATTTAACGCAATCAGAAATGCATAATCGCCTAACGACAAAGCTTCTACTCTAGTAGCAAAATTTACTTCGCGGCTCACCAATAAATGATTGCCGCCATGATCCAAATCTACCGACTGATCGCCGACATAATCATCCTGGTTCACTTGCCATATTTTTACTGTCGGGTAATTTGACTGCAATAACGCAGAGGCGGGATGCAAATGAAATCGCAGTTCGCCATATTGCCCGGGCGGCATTGCGCCCAGCTTTTGCAAATCCAATCCTGCATGATCGGCGGCGTGAAATACGCGATGACACGCCCATTCCAATTTCGCCACATCGGGCAAATAAACTAAATGTTCTGCAGGCTCGTAACTGGCCAGAAACGCGGCAAAGGACTCGCCGTAATCATGTAAATCGCCACTGGTCGAAGGTGTGGCGCCAACAAAACCATTGGCTGCATGGCGAAAAAAATCATCTCCCACCAATTTGTTCAGCACGGGGTAAATAGACTGCAATGCGCCGCGTAAATTGCAGTAGGCATTATTACGATAAATCGCCAGGCGTTCTGCCCGGCTGATTTTAGTTTCCACGATAGCTTGCGCAGAGAATTTTTGGTTTTTGTCAAAAATTCCTGCAACAAAATCTGTTTGTAATTTGTTTAGGTTATTCATTTGTTACATCGTAGGCTGGACTGATAAGCCCAGCAGCTTGCCAGACTCGCCATTGTTGCCGGACTTATCAGCCCAGCCTACGGATAATATTTCGTTGGCATGGTTCGCTTCGCCCAACAAAATGTCCAACGCCGGAATATCGGCATCCCATTCGATCAAGGTCGGCTTATCGCCGACTAGAGCAATCGCGTCCGCGTAAAGCTGCCACACTTCATCGCTGACTTTTTTGCCGTGCGTATCGATCAGGCATTGTCCATTGTCATCAAATCCTGCGAGGTGAATTTCCTGTACGGCGGCGGCTGGAATGGCGCGCAAATATTCAACTGCAGAAAAACCATGATTGACGGCATTGACATATATATTATTCACATCGAGCAATATTCCGCAGCCTGTCCGCTGGGCGACTTGCGCGACGAATTCCCACTCGGGAATGGTGGAGTGGTTAAATTGCAAATAGCTGGAAACGTTTTCCACCAGTATTTGCCGGCCGAGAAAAACCTGTGCTTGATCGACATGGCGACACATTAACGTCAAGGCTTCTTCGGTGTAAGGCAACGGCAACAAATCATTGGTGTGGCGTCCGCCGACTGCGCCCCAGCATAAATGCTCGGAGACCAAAGTAGGTTCGTAACGGGTGATAAGTTTTTTCAATTTGCCGAGATGGGCGGCGCTTAGTTCGTCCGTAGTGCCGAGTGACAGTCCGACGCCGTGCAAACTTAACGCGTAATGTTGGCGTAATTGTCCGAGGAACCAGTGAGGCTGGCCACCCTCGCCGAAAAAATTTTCGCTGTGTACTTCGAGAAAGGCGAGCGGAGGGCGTGTGTCGAGCAAGGCGCGGTAGTGCGGTGAACGCAAACCGATTCCGGCGCGTGCCGGAATCGGTTGCAATACTTGACGGGACGAAGTTTGATTCATTGCTGGTTTCATCCCATTATTTTACTGCTTATTTTGGCATGTCTTCTTTCATGCCGTCTTTTTTCATCATATCGCCTTTTTTCATCATGGCCGCTTTCTCTGCTGTAGCAGCGCCACCGACCTTTTCGCAAGTGCCTTTAGCGACATATTTCCATTCAGCGACATCGTTATCCGTTTTGGACTGTCCGCCGCAACCGTGCGCAGCCGTGCCACAGTCGTTCATGCCGGCCTTAGCGATACCAAAACATTTGTCTTTGCCTTCGTCTGCTGCGTGAGCAACCGTAGCGAGTGAACCAGCTGCGAGCAGGCCGATGAGTGCGGATTGAATCAAAGTTGAATTTTTCATGCTGTGTTTCCTTTCGTGGTTAAAAAAATGAATTAAATCAATAGCAATTATTACGTCCCCAACGTACGACTGACCGGATGTGATTTTGTTCCCCGCCCCGACCGGCGATTTTTCCCTGCTGGTGGTAACCATTCTTTTTCCAAGCGGGCTTTTAGCGTGGCGCGCGTCCTGTGCAACACGACCCAACAGTTTGACGGTGTGATGTGCAGTTCTCTACAAATCGCATCGGTTTCCGCTCCTTCGATTTCGCGCATATAAAATGCACGCGCAGCGGACGGCGGTAAATCGCGTAAACAATTTTGTAGGAAACCGAAAAATCTTTTTTGTTCCAAGGCTTGATGGGGATCGCCCCATGTAGCTGCGACCTGCTCTGCATCGTGCATATAATGTTTATCGTCGTCATCGTGTTGCCCGTGAAAGCTGGCTGCTTGTAATGGCTCTTTTCCATGCCGACGATGAGTGTCGATGATTTTGAATTTCAATATCGCCGTGAGCCACGTGCGTAGCGTAGATTTTCCCTCAAAGCGCGAACCAGACTCCAATCCCGCTAACAGTGTTTCCTGCACCGCTTCTTCTGCGTCCACCGGGTTACGTAATTTGGTCAACGCAAAGCGATATAAATAATCGCGCTCGCTTTGCACCAGGCTACCGAAAACTTGTGTGCTCATATCCACGATCAAACCCTCCAGGTGACATTCTGGTTAATCAATTGCTCTGCTGCTTTGAAGGCGATTTCATTTTCCGCCACGATGGCATAGCTGCCGACTTGCGCGGGGCGCACTGCTGCAATATAACCTTTATCTTTACGCGTTTTACTCCAGGCCACATTTTGCGACGGCATGGTGATCAAGGTGACTTTACCGGCGTTGGTTTGCAATACAATATGTTTACCAAAGCCGCCAGGCACCGGGCAGTCATGCAAATAGGTCACGTTATTAAAACCCGCTTTGATAATCGCGCCGGATAAACCCAGGGCAGCGGTCATTTCCTGTTGCGATACTTTTTGTTGCGCCTTCATCGCGCTCGGTTCGCCGGTGACATGTTCAATCGAAGCGGTCAGTAAGCTTGGATCCGGCGCCATGCTATACACCACCGCGCCGATGGTGACGCCGACAGCGGCAACCACCGAAGCTGCCAGCGCCATCCAATTACCAGCGAGGTGATTACGCTTGAGGTTGTGGTTGAGCATAATGCGCGAGGCAAGCCCGCTATCGACCGGCACATTTACCGCTTGTGCCAACTTGGCCTCCAACGCGTCGCTGCGCTTGGCGTATTCCGCGCACGAGGAACAAATCGGCACGTGTGCTCTCAATTCAGCATTTCGCATTTGCGGTTGCGCCATTAAGCTTCGACGGAATTCCAGGCAATTCATGATTTCATCCCCCAACCCATTTCGGGTTTTTCAAATATTTCGCGCATGGCTTTGCGTGCGCGTGTGACGCGTTGCATCGCGCTCGCTTCGCTGATGCCGACCATCTCGCCGATCTCGGCACAACTGAACCCGCCCAACACTTGCAACAATAAAGGCTCGCGATAAGGCAGCGGCAACATCCCCAGCGCTTCGCGCATTTCATACGACGCTTCGATTTTCGATTCCACCGCGTGCATCATTTCGTCTAATTCCTGATCATCAATCTCCACGCGTTTTTTCTCGTATAAGCGCGCGTGTTCGTGATGACAAATCGTTAGCAACCAACCCTTGGCCGCTTTTTCGTCGCGCACTTGTTCCCAATTGGCCCATGCGCGGGCGAAGGTTTCCTGCACCAAATCTTCTGCGATGGATCGATCACGACACAGCCAATAGGCGAAGCGATAAATATCGCTTGAATGCGCTTGCACCATGGCCTCGAAACTCGAATGATTATTCTTAAAAAACATGTGCGCTTTCTGATCCTTACAT
>JAYVGF010000167.1:0-13897 GCA_043772415.1 Betaproteobacteria bacterium | reverse complement strand
CCCATTGTTCGGGATTTTGCTCTAACAAAGCCAATAATCGTCCAGCCACGATTTCATTACTGGCACGTTGATACGGGTCGGAACGTACCGTTTTTTCATTTTTACTGAACCAATTTGCCAGCGTCATACCGGCAGGCAAGCTACGGTGCGCTTCACGCTTCATATCTTCCGCGTAACGGCGCAAGGCAGGCGCATAACTTTTCCAGCCCTCGTATGGTGGCGTGACTTCCCATGTGACGGCCATTTGCTTAAGCGCGAACAATGAAGCAGCTTCGCATAAAGATTCTTCAAACCATTGGTTAGGATCACGGGAATTGGCCTGTCTCAGCGCGCTATTGTCGAAATTGGATAAGACATGGGTCAATTCATGGGCAAACTGATAGGCAAGCTGACTCCAGTGACGATCTTTCGCAGTGAGTAAAATAACGTATTGGCCACCGGAAATTTTTTCAAACAACGCAATCGGCGTATCGTCACCGTGCTCCACTTTGATAAGCGGTAATTTGCCGTGGGGGAAATACGGTTCGAGTTCGGCGGCTACCGAATACAACACGCGTTCAATATCTTCTTTGTCTGCATTGCCCCAGCCGCTTTCACCGACGCGGATATCTAACCCGCGTTTATTCAACTTGGTTTTAACCGCAGAAAAATCCTGCGCATGCGAACTTGTGGGGTGGATCAGCAAGGCGAAAAATAAACTCAGCCCCATGAAGGCTTTGTTTACCCAGGATTTTTTTCCGTCTCGTGCAAGCTGTTTCGATATAGACATATTGACTCCCGCGATTGATTCAACCTGAATTAAAGTCTGCGCCGTCGGCATCCGCTGCACAATAGGGCATTGCGTAAATAACTGTTACGTACTGGAGCGAATAGCCGGTTAAACCGCCCCGCCCTTGTGAATGTCATCTACCCAGCGCACTTCCTCTGGCGGCTCGATAGTCGGTATATCCAGATTCACCACCACCGCTTCCTGGTCGCTACGCACTAACACGCATTCGAGTTTTTCGTCGGTACTGGCGTTGATTTCCTGATGCGGCACATACGGCGGCACAAAAATAAAATCGCCCGGGCCGGCTTCTGCGGTGAATTCCAGATTGTTACCCCAGCGCATCCGTGCGCGGCCTTTGATAACATAAATCACGCTCTCCAGCGCGCCGTGATGATGTGCGCCGGTTTTGGCGTTGGCGAGAATGTTTACTGTGCCCGCCCAAAGTTTCTGCGCACCGACGCGGTCGAAATTAATCGCCGCTGCACGTTCCATGCCCGGCGTTTGTGCGGTGTTCGAATCAAGTTCATTGGCGCGGATGACGCGCACGCCGTGGAATTTCCAGTTCATTTTTTTCGCTTCGTCTGCCATCCCTATTTTCCTGAATAATTAAGCTGTACCGCCGACCGTCAAATCATCTATACGCAATGTCGGCTGGCCAACACCGACCGGCACGCTCTGCCCATCCTTACCGCAGACACCGACGCCGGGATCGAGCCTCATATCATTGCCTATCATGCTCACTCGGGTGAGTACGTCCGGCCCATTGCCGATCAGCGTTGCGCCCTTGACCGGATAGGTTATTTTGCCGTCTTCTATCATGTACGCCTCTGCCGCCGAGAAAACAAATTTACCGCTGGTGATATCCACTTGCCCGCCGCCGAAATTCGCTGCGTATAAACCTTTTTTCACCGATTTAATTATTTCATCGGGATGTTTATCGCCATTGAGCATGATGGTATTGGTCATGCGTGGCATAGGCATATGCGCATACGATTCGCGCCTGCCATTGCCGGTTAGCGGCATATTCATCAGTCTTGCATTCAGGCTATCTTGAATATAGCCCTTGAGCACGCCGTTTTCAATCAATACCGTGCGCTGCGTCGGGTTGCCTTCGTCGTCAATATTCAGCGAACCCCTTCTATTTGCAATTGTACCGTCATCAATCACCGTCACACCCGGCGCGGCGACACGTTCGCCCATGCGATCGGAGAAGGCCGAACTGCCTTTGCGGTTGAAATCGCCTTCGAGTCCGTGGCCGATAGCTTCGTGCAATAAAATGCCCGGCCAACCGGAGCCAAGTACCACAGTCATCGTTCCTGCTGGCGCGGCCTTGGCGTTGAGATTGGTGGTCGCTTGATGCACGGCGTCTTTGGCGTATTGTTGCAACACATCGTCTGTAAAATATTTATAGTCGAAACGTCCGCCGCCGCCGCCCGAGCCTTGTTCGCGCGTGGCGCCGGATTCGGCTATCACCGTGACGGACAAACGCACCAGCGGGCGCACATCTGCCGCCATCATGCCGTCATGTCGCGCCACCAGCACGACTTCATATTCGCCGGCCAGGCCGGCCATTACTTGCACTACGCGCGGATCCATTTCGCGGCAATATTTTTCCAGCCGTTCGAGCAGACGGACTTTTTCCGTGTCGGGCAAACTCGCAAGGGGATCCTGCGGCAAATACAAATTTCTGCCGCTGCCGTGCTTGATCGGCACCGCAGCGCTGCTACCACCCGCGCGGGCAATGGCGCGAGTCGCGTGCGCAGCGGATTCCAGCGCGGCGAGGTTGATATCATCCGAATACGCAAAAGCAGTTTTTTCGCCGCTGATGGCACGCACGCCGACTCCTTGATCGATATTGAAGCTGCCCGATTTCACTTGGCCTTCTTCCAGGCTCCAGCTTTCATGACGGCTGTACTGAAAATACAAATCCGCATAGTCGATTTGATGCGTCATGATGCTGCCGAATACTTTGGTCAGCGCGCCCTCATCAAGCGCGAAGGGGGTCAGCAAAGTGTTCTGCGCGGTATAGAGCAAGGTATCTGTAGGCATGAAGTATAAAATTCTCAATAAATTCAAATAGTTAGTATTAATGCTACATTACGGCTGTTACCATCAATATGGAGACAAACCCCGTCATTACAACATCATACTCATAATGTCCGATGCGCCAGCGCCGGCAGGCTTTTGCGCACTTTTTGCAAGGCATGCAAATCGATTTCCGCCACAAAATATCCCGCACCTTTATCCAAGCGTTTCACCACTCTACCCCATGCATCAATCACCATGCTATTGCCGTGCGTTTCGCGGCCTGAGGCATGTTTTCCGCCTTGCGCGGGCGCGGCGATGTAGCACTGATTTTCAATTGCCCGCGCGCGCAACAAAGTTTCCCAATGCGCGTGGCCAGTGGTCTCGGTAAACGCCGAGGGCACAAAAATAATATCGGCACCGTGCATGGCGCGATACAGCTCGGGGAAACGCAAATCGTAACAAATCGATAAGCCTGCTTTGCCGAACGGCATATCCAGCATGACGACTTGATTACCCGCTTCTATCGTGCGCGACTCAGAATATTGCTCGGTAACGGAAGAAAATTCGAACAAATGTATTTTGTCGTAACGCGCGACGATTTCGCCAGCGCCGCTTAACACCAGGCAACTGTTACGCACTTTAGTTTTATCGTCGCACTGCAGCGGAATAGACCCCGCCACCAACCAAACTTTCAATCGCGAAGAAATTTCGCGCAAGAAATCCTGTATCGGACCGCTGCCATATTTTTCACACACGGCTACTTTGTCGGCGTCCTTCAAACCCATGATGGCGAAATATTCCGGCAGTGCGATGATCTGGGCGCCATCGCCTGCAGCATGCTCGATCAGCTGGGCTGCGTCACGCAAGTTGTCCATGACCAACGGTCCTGACACCATTTGCACCACGCCAATGCGGAAGATTTGCTTATCATCTTTCATGTTTCATTCGTGTCCCGGGGTTTGCGTTGGGGAGGGCGACACCATTTTGTTTACTTGCGGATCGTCCCAGTTGCCCGTGATGGCGTATTGAAAAGCAGCAATCTCGCCGAACGGATTTTTCAGCCATTTCTGTAGCACATAAGAAACGATACCCGCTACCGGGCCGCCGAGTAAGGTCGTCGCGATGGCCACCGTATCGCTCGCGGCCGGAATCACCTTGACGCGCAAATTCTGATTCTCTTGTGCCAGATTGACGCTGCCTTCCATGGTCACGATTGCGGCGGTGCCGTTTATGACAAAATCGTTGGTGGCCATCAAGCCTTTATCAATAGCAAAGCTGCCGACCATATCATCAAAAGCAAACCCACTACTGAACACATCACGAAAATCCAGAGAAATCCTGCGCGGCAATGCCTGCAGCGAAATCAATGACAACAGCTTCCCTGCCCCAGATGAGGGTATTTGCAGAAACTGGCCTTTCAGCGCTTCAAGCCTGAAATTTCCGCTGAGTATGGTCGGGGTGAAATCATAAGGATTACCCAACCACGAAAGTTTTCCGATTAGATTGGCGGTGCCGCCCTTCACGCTATCCGGTTGGCCTAAGTGTCCGAGAAATTTTCCTATGTCGCGTACGTCTAATTTCATATCCATCGCCGTATTCGGTTTTGCTGGCAACCCTTGCCACAGACCGCTCGCTTCCAGCGTAGCATCGGGCATAATCAAACGCAGTTTTTCCAAGCGCCAATTATGTGCCTCCGGTTTGGCCAGCAATTCCAGACGCCCCAGTACGCGTTTTTTTGTCCGAAATTCTTCAGCGACAATATCCAAAGCGGGAAAATCCACTTCCGTCGGCGCGCTGACGATAGTCGGCGCAAGCGTTGCCGCTTCGTTTTTGCTATCCGCGCCTTCGGGTATGGCGAAATTTTTGAATCGCGCAATGATGTTTCCCTGTCCTTCCGGTTTCCATGTCAGCGTGCCGTTAAAGTCGTTGCTGATAATCGTGCTTTGCCATGCCGTGCCGTTAAGTTCTGCCGTCACCCGCGTCACGCCTATGACTTTATCCAGGGCAATCAACTTCGATACGGTAAGGTCGAAACCATGCAGCCCCATGACAACCGGCGCGGAGTTGGACGCAACAGCAGGCTTGGAAACCTTGCGCAAATATCTGCGCCACAAGTCGAGATCCAACTCGTCAATAGCGCCGGTCACAAAAATTCCATCCTTTGTCTGCAAGTTGGCATCCGTGTTCATCGCCAACGTGCCTTTGCGCAGGCGAAATTCACCTTTACTGTCTTGCGCGCGTAAAAACACTGCGCGGATTTCTTTGCCCAGCGTCACGTCATATTGCTCTTGGCCTTTGGCCGGAATTTTTCGTTCAACATGCAAGGGCCAAGCAACGGCTGCATTTTTATAGAGCGGCTGCGGCAAATCGGAGCTGATACCGACCAAAGTGGAATCAACAACCACGGTAGTGTTGTCTCCGTTTACCGCCACTTTCGCAGTCCAATCGGTCACGCCATCCATCCAATCCTGCGCGGGAAGATCAAGCAAAGTGAGGAATTGGTCCACATTGGCTTTGCCCGCTGCATCCACTATTAATCCACCTTCAGACAATTTGCTCACATTAATGTTAACCGGTCCGCCGAATGCAGTCGCACTAGTATTTTTAATTTGTATGCCGTCAGGACCGAACTGCAAAGTGCCCACTACGTTATCCAAGGCAGGCCAAATCTTGCCGCCTTCGATATGGTTATTATCAAAATGATATTCACCTGACACTTTTGTGTCTTTGATGTGGGCAAGCGGCAATGCCAAATGTAAATCGAGCGTGCCGTTACCGGTGGCTTTCATCCCCTGCGCAAAGCCATCGATCAATTCGTTCACCGGTGTGTTGTTAAGAAAACGGATTTTGTCTTCCACAGCGCCCATTATTTTGCCGTCTATTTTCAACGATGGGTCGTCACTAAGCTCGGCGATGACAGCGTCTGCGCGCAGTATTTTTGCATTCGCAATGACGCCGCTATTGGCATGAATTTCCAAGCGTTTTCCATGCAGCAAAAAATCACCCTGAAGGTTTTCTACTCCAGGCCAGCGCTCGGCATAATCCAGATCGGCGTTGACTATTTTTGCGCCTATACGAAACAAACCCTTCTTGTCATTCTCGAACGGAAAGTCGGCCAGATTGCCTTTCAAATCCAGAGCAATATTTTCCGCCCTGCCCGACTTCAAGGAAGTTTGTAGCCACCCTGCCAACTTCTCCCCGGCCTGGAGCGGAATATAGCGATAAATATCGTTCGCCTTAATGCCGCTGAAACGGGCTTTGATATCCGCGATGCCGGCGCTTTTTCCTTGCGTCGTAAACGTTCCATTTAGATCGCCGGACGTATCTGCATTGGCAAAAGTGATTTTGCCCAATGTAACTTCATATTTAGCGTCGATTTTTTTCCATGAAGCTTGTGCGGATAAAGCATCGAACTTAAGCGGCTGGGCGAAAATTTTGTTTAATCTTATTTCACTGGCTTTGTTTTCCAGCGCCAAGCTACCGCCATTTTCGCTGGCATCTATTACGCCGCTCATTCCTTTCAGCCCGGGTAAATCATCTACATCCGCTACATACACATTGTTGAATTTCAGTTTTGCCGAATAAGTCTGCAACGCATCAGGCTCGCCCGTCCATTTGAGCACCACATTTTCTATCCGGCCTTTGGGCGCGAACTGATCCAGCTTTTTGCGATGGGCTGTGTCGAAAGGCAAGGCGTCCGCGACCAAGCGCAACACCTCCAGCTCCAAGGCGCTGGCGAGCAACTCACCGGCTGGCGCCAGCTTTTCGTTGGCCTTGGAGTATTGAAAAAAATAATCGGCTTCGGGCACATTGATTTTACTGTTTGCTAAAGTGAAATCCAAATCCTTGCCGGAAAAATTAAATCCCGAGGCACGCTCACGGTAACTCAGGCGCCCGTTCAACTTTTCCAATCCAAGCGGAGATAACCCAGGTTTGAATTTTGCGGAAACATCGGCGAGTTGCAAATCGGCGACGGAATCGGAAATGTGCGAGCCTTCAAAATCGACCCATGCTTGTACGCCGCCCGTGCCTTTTTGAAGCTCGGACGGCAAGGGCAAATATGCACCCCACGCAGCCACATTGGCCGAGTCCATGCGCGCATAGACACTGCCATTCCATTCATTCATATTCAGCAGCGAAGCGCCGCGTAACTCTGCGCGCACATCAACGGGTGTCGCGAGATCAGTAGGCGGCGTTGCGGTAAAACCGATCTGGTGGCTAACGCCGCCATTCAGCATGCGCGCGGAGACGCCGGTGAATTTCAGGATAGGCGCGCCACGCACGTCGTCTTGCCAAGTAACAATGGCATCACGGATGATGACCTGGTCCTGACTCAACAACCAATCGCCGAAGCCGCCGCTTTGCTCGGATTTTTTGCCCAGCTTGATGCCGGCCACATGCATGGTGCCGTCTTTTTCACGGCGGATGGTTAGTTGCGGGCGAGTAATTTCCAGCGTGTGAAACTGTAAATCACCGAACAGCAAAGACCACCAGGAGAGCGTCCCCTCCACCTCGGTCAAAGCAAGCCCTTGCTGGCGGCGCTCGTCTTCCAGGGTGAGGTCGGCGAATTTCAGGTGGGGGCGCAAGCCGTCCCAACCGGCTTCGATCTTGCCTAAATTGGACGGCACGCCGGTGACGCGCGAGATCGCAGCGGAAATATCGGTACGATAATCGGCGATATTCGGCAACACCCAATAGCGCAGGCCCAGCACCAGCAGCGCGAACAGCAGCGTGCCCACTATTAAGAACCAAAACAGCAGTCGGTAAGTAAAATGCCAAGTGGCGCGTATCATCGTTGCTTTATCGTTTGTCTGTTGCCGCGCCCAGCGTCAGGCTATTTCGGGCAATATCAGGCATTATAAGGTTTCATCACGATTTCCGTCATAAAAATACAATGTTTCCGGGCAAAAAATGGTTGACCTGAGCACAAATTCGGCAAACAGTCTGTCCACCGCCTTGCGTCTGTCACGTTTCGCCAAGCGCCTGGTGGAAGCGGAGCCTTCGCTGGCTGATGAGCAAACAGCGTTTTTACCAACGTCTTTCTCGCCTGCAGAAATGCATAGCTATTTGCAGGCGCAGGATTTGTCCGACGCTGACCGTCTGCAGGCTGGCCTGCGCAATTTACGCAAACGCGTGATGCTAAGGCTAATAATGCGCGACCTGAATTGTTTGGCCGACGTTCACGAGGTCATGCTGACGGCGACAAAATTGGCCGAAGTGACGCTCAATTATGCCTTGGACTATGCCCATCAGCGCTTGAAACTGGAATACGGCGCGCCGGTCGATGCGCAAGGGAATGAACAATCGTTGCTGATCGTCGGCATGGGCAAACTCGGCGGAGAAGAACTCAACGTCTCATCCGACATTGATTTGGTATTCGTCTACGCTGAAGACGGCATGACCAACGGCCCGCGCAGCATAGACAATCATCAATATTTCACCTTGCTCGGCAAGCAAGTCATCCGCGCGCTGCATGACATAACCGCTGATGGTTTTGTGTTTCGCGTCGATATGCGTCTGCGGCCTTACGGAGATAGCGGCTCGCTGGTGTCGAGCTTGGCGATGCTGGAAGAATATTTTTTCAGCCAGGCGCGCCCGTGGGAGCGTTACGCGTGGCTCAAAGGACGTGTTGTTTGCGGAGACAAAGCGCAAGCCGATGCACTGGATAAAATTGTGCAGCCGTTTGTCTATCGGCGTTATCTCGATTACGGTGCGATAGCCGACTTGCGTGACGTGCATGGACAAATTCGTCGCGCCGCCGCGCAAAAGGACGCTGCAAACAATATCAAAATCGGTCCCGGCGGCATCCGCGAAATAGAATTCATTGCGCAAGTGTTTCAATTGATACGCGGAGGGCGTGAAAAAGATTTGCAACTCAGGCCGACCATTGCGACCTTGCAGCAACTTGCGGCAAGGCAAATACTATTATCGCAAGACGTTACGCAACTACTTGATATATATACATATTTACGCAATCTTGAGCATCGCCTGCAATACCTCGACGATGTGCAAACGCAAACGTTGCCATCGAACGAAGCTGACCGCGCGCTGATTGCTGAGGCTATGGGCTTTGCTGACTACCAGGCATTTCTGCAAACGCTCAACCGTTATCGCGCAGAAGTATCGCGCCATTTCGACGCCGTATTCGGCGATGAAAAAAAAGAACTTCCCGCATCGGAAAAATTATCCGCCTTGTGGCAAGGCACGCAAAGTGCAGACGCCTTGCCCGCCACGTTCAGTGATGCCAGTTCAGTTTTGCAGCGCTTAAAACTAATGCGCGAATCCTCGCATTACGCGCGCCTGCCCGAGTCCAGCCGCATCCGGCTCGACGCACTGGTGCCGCACATGATCGAAGCGGCCTCGCACCAACCGCAGCCCGACAAAACCCTGTTTCGCCTGCTCGATTTCACTGAAGCCATCGACCGCCGCGCCGCCTATCTGGCCTTGCTGGGCGAACACCCGGAAGCCTTGGCGCGCCTCGCTAAACTCATGGCCGCCAGCCCGTGGGCGGCGGATTATTTGCGCCAGCACCCCATCTTGCTCGACGAGCTGGTCGATACGCGCATGCTGCATACGCTGCCGGATTGGCCAGCACTGAAACAACAAATCCGCGACGCATTACTGGCAGAAGCGGATCAGGAAAGACGCATGGATTTGTTGCGCCATTTCAAGCACACACAAACCTTCCGCTTGCTCGCGCAAGACATTGAAGGACTGATGACGCTGGAAACCCTGAGTGACCACATCACTGAACTGGCCGATACCATCATCACCGCCTCTCTGGACACTTGCTGGCATGAGATGCAAAGTAAACATGGCGGCAATCATAAACCGCCCCACTTCGCTGTCATCGGTTACGGCAAACTCGGCGGCAAAGAACTGGGTTACGTTTCCGATCTCGATATGATTTTTTTATACGACGACGATCAGCCGAATGCCGACGCGCTTTATTCAACGCTGGCACGCAAGCTTCTCAACTCGCTCTCAACCCTCACCTCGGCCGGCATGCTGTACGAAACCGATTTACGCTTGCGACCCGACGGCGTCAGCGGCTTATTGGTGTCATCGTTCGCGGCGTTCGAAGATTACCAACGCAGCCGCGCTTGGGTATGGGAACACCAAGCCCTTACCCGCGCTCGCTTCGTAACTGGCGATAAAACTTTAGGTGAAAAATTCGAAAGGCTACGGGAAAATATCCTCAAACAACCTCGTGAAGCCGCAGTGCTGAAAAAAGAAATCCTCGCAATGCGTGAAAAAATGCGCTCGCAACACAAAGAGACCGAAGGCTTGATCGACATCAAACATGGGCGTGGCGGGATTATTGACGTGGAGTTTATCGTTCAATATCTCGTGCTACTCCATTCGGCACAACACCCGTTCTTGATTCTGAATAAAGGCAACATCGCCCTGCTGAAATATTGCGGCGAGGCTGGGTTGATACCAAAGGATTTAGCTAGCGATTGCGCCGACGCCTACAGGGAATTCCGTCGCTTGCAACATGCGTCGAGATTGAATAACGAAACGCAGCCTCAAGTTGAAATTGCCTCAGTAGTGCAAATGACTAACAAGGTAAAAGAACTACTCGCTTTAATATTCACCGATTCGTAGGATGTGCCGATGCAGGAAACGCGTCAGACTACGCCCATACCCTTCACATCTCGGCACATCCTACAAAAATCACACCGTAAACACCGTAGAACCCGTCGTCTTGCGCGCTTCCAGATCACGATGCGCTTGGGTTGCGTCTTTTAATGCGTACGTTTGATTAACAGAAATTTTGACTATGCCTTTGCCGACGACATCGAATAATTCTTCCGAGGCGGGCACTAGGTCTTTGCGCGCACCTGCGTAATGCGCAAGCGTGGGACGGGTGAGGAACAACGAACCTTTGCCGCCGAGTATGCCCGGATCGATTGGCGCGACCGGACCGGATGCATTGCCGAATAACACCATTAAGCCTTGAACTTGCAAACAGTCGAGGGATTTCATAAAAGTGTCTTTGCCGACGGAGTCATATACCACCGGCAACTTTTTTCCGTCGGTGATTTCCATCACACGCTGTTGGAAGTCTTCACGCGTATAAACAATCGGATAATCACAACCGTTGGCTTTGGCCAGCGCGGCCTTTTCGTCTGAGCCGACGGTGCCGATAACCGTCGCGCCTAGATGCTTGGCCCATTGGCACACTATCAACCCCACCCCTCCTGCTGCGGCATGAATCAAAATGGTGTCGCCTGCTTTGACTTTGTAAATACGGCGCAACAGATATTGCGCGGTCAATCCTTGCAGCATCATCGCTGCGCCGGTTTTGTCTGAAATGCTGGCGGGCAGTTTGACCAGTTTTTCCGCCGGCATCACGCGCGCTTCGCAATACGCACCTATGGGTCCTGTGCCGTATGCGACGCGGTCGCCCACTTTCAAGTCTGTCACGTTCCCGCCTACAGCTTCGATCACGCCGGCGGCCTCAAGGCCAGGCGAGAACGGCACGGGCATGGGATACAAACCGGTGCGGTGATACACATCGATGTAATTCAGGCCTACAGCAGTGTGCTCGATGCGAACTTCGCCAGGGCCGGGGTTACCGACCTCAACGGCTTCCCATTTCAATACTTCCGGTCCGCCGGTTTGATGTATGCGAATTGCGTGGGGCATGGTTTTTCCTTTTAATTAATGAGCTTCAATTTAACCGTTATATTCTATACCAATCGCTCAGGCTGTTTCACCGTAGGATGCGCCGTGCGCACGCGTAAGGCTTTCAGAGCCATCACCGATATGCAGAACCTCTGATGGCCAAGCGCCTTCCCCCTTGACGGGGGAAGGCTGGGATGGGGGTGTATGTTTCAGTTTGCGTAGGCTGTTAGAACCAAGCTTCGAATAAGATTGCCGGGGGTAGCCCGGCGGCTAGTCACTTTTTTGCTTCGCCAAAAAAGTAACCAAAAAAGGCGAACCCGCCGCGCTGCTTTTTAGTTTTTTTGTTTTTGTTGTCGCGCTATTTCTGCTGCCGCTGCTTTTATAGAACCGGTTGCGTCGAGCACAAACTCGCTCCTACCTTCAACTGAAATCGTCATCAACGCGTAGCTCAAACATGTGCTCGCCGACTTCCCCCGCTAGGCAGCAGAAATAGCGGCGGCGCAGATGGGTGAGCATTTCCTTCTTCGACTTACATCGGTCGGATGCACAGCGCGCGCGTTACGGTAATTTGAGAATCAGTTGGCGTCACTACCAACACCCCCATCCCAACCTTCCCCCTTCAAGGGGAAGGAGTTCGGACAATGGATGTTGCGCACTTTGGTTACGCAATGAAGAGCCTTACGCGTGCGCGCGGCGCAGCCTACGAGACCCCATTACTAAAAATGATGTAACTATTTGATTATATTCATTTTTTTATATTAACACGTGAAGCGCATTCTCTGGCTCTTTCACGCGCTTGCGCTACATCTTTACCATTGGCCAAGCCCACGCCCATACGTCGTTTCACAAACGATTCCGGTTTGCCGAACAATCGGATATCGCTTTCGGGTACGCGCAAGGCATGATCGACATCAGCAAAAGAAATCCCCATGGCATCGACGCCGCCGTAAATCACCGCGCTCGCGCCGACAACTCGACGCGCAGTGTTCACCGGCAAACCTAAAATCGCACGCGCGTGTAATTCAAATTCGCTTTGAACTTGCGTACACAGCGTGACCAAACCCGTGTCATGCGGTCTTGGGCTGACTTCGCTGAACCAGACGTGATCGCCTTTGACGAACAATTCCACACCAAAGATACCGCGCCCGCCGAGATTATCGGTAATTAATTTCGCGATCTGTTTTGATTTCAATAACGCCGCGCCGGACATGGCTTGCGGTTGCCAGCTTTCGACGTAATCGCCGTTGACTTGTTTGTGGCCGATGGGATCGCAGAAATGCGTTTCGGCTTTGCCGTCTGCGCCGAGTGAGCGCACGGTGAGCAGCGTAATTTCATAATCAAAATCGATAAAGCCTTCGACAATCACGCGGCCTTGGTTGACGCGTCCGCCCGTCGCGGCGTAGTCCCAGGCTTTCTTTATATCGTCGGCATTTTTTACCATGGACTGCCCTTTGCCCGATGACGACATGGTCGGCTTAACGATGCAGGGATAGTCGATGCCGCCTTCTATCGCCTTGCGCAAATCAGCAAGGCTGTCGGCGAATTTATACGGCGAGGTCGGCAGTTTTAATTCCTCTGCCGCGAGACGGCGGATGCCTTCGCGGTTCATGGTCAGTTGCGCCGCGCGCGCTGTCGGAATGACCGTCGCTAAACCTTCAGCTTCGATTTTCACCAGCTCAACGGTATTCAGCGCCTCGATTTCCGGCACGATGAAATGCGGTTTTTCTTTTTTGATCGCTTCGCGCAAAGCTTTGGCGTCGGTCATGTCCAGCTTGTAACCGCGATGCGCGACTTGATGGCCGGGCGCGTTGGCATAACGATCGCAAGCGATGACTTCGACGCCCAAGCGTTGCAACGCGATAATGAGTTCTTTGCCCAGCTCGCCCGAGCCGAGCAGCATGACTTTCGTCGCGGATGGGGATAAAGGTGTGCCGATTTTCATGTTTTTAATGGTAGTTGTGTGAGGTAAAATCATATCATGCGGCAAGCGTTTTGCTGTATCTTAGCGGTAGGGGGAACGGCCTATGATGCTGGACGAAGAAGTAGAAGCGATAAAACAACGCATACTGGAATTGACTATCGAGCATAGCGACCTGGACGATGTGATCGACCGACTATCGCTTGATGTGGTGGTCGATCAATTGCAGTTACGTCGCTTGAAAAAACGTAAACTCATCATCAAAGATGAAATCGTCTTGCTGCAGCAGCAATTGATTCCCGACATTCTGGCTTAAGCCAATTTCCTGATGGTCTGCAACGGCGGCTGCGCCAACATGCCGCGCGTACCGAACCAACCCGCCAGCGTCACACCGAACGCGCCGCACAGCATGCCGACTAGCGGCACCATCACATTAAAATGATACGGTAGACTCAACACCTGTACCGACAACACATAACTCAACACGACCGCGCCGATAGCCGCTATGGTTCCGGCGAGCAGGCCGATAGCAGAAAATTCCGCCAATTGCG
>JAYVGF010000166.1:0-4612 GCA_043772415.1 Betaproteobacteria bacterium | reverse complement strand
AGCGGCGGTGGGTTTGAACAGATGTTGTGGGTGTTGGCGGCGTTTGCGCTGGTGAATTTTATGGGGGCGCTGAGTTTTCCGGCGTTGCGGAATAAGCCAATTGTTTTAGGTGAACCCGTAATCGAAGTGTAGGATGGGTGCAACCCATCGGTTTATTCAAATTTTGTTTGATGGGTTGCACCCATCCTACGTGGGCTTAAAATGAGAAAAAAGTTTGTAGAAAATTTAATGTCAATCCTCTTTTGCACCTGAACTTTAATTAGCATTTTGATGTATTTGTTCGGGGAGGTGGGGCCATTCACCTTGGAAAAACATGAAGCAAAAGTAATCGGGCTTAGGGAATATCGGGCCGCTAGAGACAACCCCAATGACAAGGTAAGCAATGAAGTTTATTTGCTGGAAACAGAAGTCTTTTTTCCAAGAGAGGTAATTGGCCGCTTGGTTAATGTAGAGCTTCCGGATTCCCCAGATAATTTGACTAAAAAAGAAATTGAAATTAAATACCCAATAGGGCAAAAAATTATCATTTACTTGAATCCCAAAAATTTTGAAAAAACTTCGTTAACTAGATGGCTTTTCCCATCTTTTCAATTGGTGTGGCTCGCGTTGACATTGCTAATTATCTATATTGAGGGAATAAAACGGCGAGATTAGGCAGATTTGATGTAGAAGGTGCATCGCTTGTGCTCTAGCTAAAAATATTTGGTTCATAAAAATGTTAATGTTGATTCGAAGAAAGAATCGCTCACCCATCTGCGCCGACGTTATTTTTGCTGCCTATTGGGGGCCGTCGGCGAGAACCAGTTTGAGCTACGCGGAGTTTCCGATTTGATATGAGGGTGAGAGCGAGTTTTCTCGCCGCCCGATAGGCAGCGAAAATAGCGGCGACAAAAAAACAAAAACAAAAAGTGGCGCGGCGGGTTCGCCTTTTTTGGTTACTTTTTTGGCGAAGCAAAAAAGTGACTAGCCGCCGGGCTACCCCCGGCACTCACATTCAGCGCTCGGCTCATGCAGTCGAGGAAAATCGAACCAGCTCCCCCATCCCAACCTTCCCCCGTCAAGGGGGAAGGAGCTTATCATCCTGAGCGAGAGCGAAGGATCTGCTTTTCGGTTTTGTATTGACGCGTGCAACAGCAGGTTCTTCGCTATCGCTCAGAATGACAGCGCGTAGCGTGCGCAATGCGCACGCTACGCGATATTTATTCGACGAAAGAGGATCTCACGCGTGCGCGCTGCGCACCCTACGAGTCGCAAACCTAATCCAAAGTCTTGCGATAAAGTTTCAATCCCACGCCCACCACCACCGACATAAACAATCCCAGCGGCCACAGGTGCGGCAGCAGTTCGTGCAGTTGATTTCCCTTCAACAATATCCCGCGCACCAAGCGCAGGAAATGCGTCAACGGCAGCAGGTTGCCGATGACTTGCGCCCATTGCGGCATGCCGCGAAACGGGAACATGAAACCGGACAGCAATATCGACGGCAGGAAAAAGAAGAAGGTCATTTGCATCGCTTGCAATTGGTTGCGCGCGAGGGTGGAGAAGGTCATGCCCAATGTTAAATTGGCGGCGATGAATAACAGCACGACGCTGTAGAGCAAAAACAAATTGCCGACGAAGGGAACATGGAAGATAAACCGTGCCGCCAATAAAATAAGCGTGACTTGCACCAGGCCGATCATGATGTAGGGGATGATTTTCCCCAGCATAACTTCGGCTGGCTTGGCCGGTGTCGCCAATAAATTTTCAAACGTGCCGCGTTCGCGTTCGCGCGTCATGGCGAGACCGGTCATCAGTACCATGGTCATGGTGAGGATGACGCCCATCAAGCCGGGCACGATGTTGTATTGGGTGACGCCTTCCGGGTTGTAGCGCCGGTGTACGCGCAATTCAAATGGGTCGGACTTGCCCGCGAGATGCGCGAGCGCGCCTTGCATGTCGCGCGCGATGGCTTGATTGCTGAGCGAGGCGAGCGCGCTTAATGCATTCGATGTGGCGGCGGGATCGGTGGCGTCGGCTTCGAGTAATAATTGCGGCCGCTCGCCGCGCATGAGCTTGCGCGAAAAATTTTCCGGGATGGTGAGCACGAATTGCACCTTGCCAAGCGCCAATAATTCGTGCGCCTCTGCTTCTGTATCTATTTGTTTTATGAGGGAAAAATAACCGCTATTTTCCATGCCGCGCGCGATGCTGCGCGAGAATTCGCTGTTGTCTGCGCTCAAGATTGCAGTGGGCAAATGTTTCGGGTCGGAGTTGATGGCAAAACCGAATAGCGTGAGTTGAATAATCGGTATGCCGACGATCATGCCGAAGGTGAGGCGGTCGCGGCGCAGTTGAATGAACTCTTTCAGCGCGATGCCGATTAAACGCGATAGAGAAAATCCGTTCATAATATTTTCTGCGCAAAATTATCCGGCGCCTGTTGCATAAGGTTGATGAACACATCTTCCAAGCCCGCATCGATCGGCGTCCATTTTTGCTCGGCACTTGTTTGCAGCGGCGTGATGCTGGCGGATAATTTTTGTGCGTCCTTGCCGACCACATGCAGGGTGTTGCCGAACGGTGTGACTTGATCGACGCCGGGTAGTCCGCGCAAGTTTTTGGCCAGTTGGCTCAGGTTCGCGCCGCTCACTTCATAGGCGCTGAGTTTTTGCGCAGCGACGACTTCAGCTGTCGTGCCCTGCGCCAGTAAAGCACCGTTGGCAATGTAGGCAAGCTTGTGGCAGCGTTCGGCTTCGTCCATGTAATGCGTCGAGACCAACACGGAAATGCCGTTGTCGGCGAGTTGATGGATTTCGTCCCAGAAATCACGGCGCGCTTTCGGATCGACGCCTGCCGTGGGTTCGTCAAGCAACAACAACTGAGGGTCGTGCAACATGCAGGCGGCGAGCGCGAGGCGTTGCTTCCAGCCGCCGGACAATGCGCCAGCCAGTTGATTGCGCCGTTCATAAAGGCCGAGTTTGTTCAGCGAATCGTCAACCGCCTGCGTGCGATTCGCCATGCCATACATGCGCGCGACGAAATCGAGATTCTGACGGATAGTGAGATCTTCCCACAGAGAGAAACGCTGCGTCATGTAGCCGACATGCATTTTGATTTCAGCGGTTTGCTTAATCACATCATAACCAAGACATGTACCGCTGCCGCTATCGGGCGTAAGCAGTCCGCACAACATGCGGATCGACGTGGTCTTGCCGCTGCCGTTGGGGCCAAGAAAACCGAAAATTTCGCCACGCTTCACTTGCAGCGCCAAATCTTTGACGACGTGCTTGTCGCCAAAGTGTTTGTTCAGGCCGCGGACGTCGATGGCGAGGGGGTTGTTCATAGGCTAAGTAATCTCAAAAATCGGTCAGCACATAACATCCCCTCCCCTTCACGGGGCGGGTTTGGGTGGGGTCAACCCGGCGCTCTTTTTCCTTCGTCCCCTCCCCTTCAAGGGGAGGGTTAGGGTGGGGATGGGTGTCGGTTCAGCCTGCACCAACACCCCCATCCTAGCCTTCCCCCGTCGAGGGGGAAGGGACTTCTTGCTTCGTTTCGTAGTGCGTAGGTTGATGCTTATCATTTTGTATTTCCCTGCGCCCCGAAAAAAAACCGGTAGGGTGCGCTTGTGCACCAAAGCGGATTCCGACATCGCTGCACGTATGTAGCGCTGTGGTGCGCGGGCGCAGCCTATGTAAGTTTCTTTAGGATTACTGGTATCTCCGCCATTTCCACTCCCATCCTAGCGTTCCCCCGTCAAGGGAAAGGGATTTCTTGCTTCGCTTCCTTGTGCGCAGGTTGGTACCAACCACCGATTAGAAATACAAAACTTTAAGTTCTTGTATTTGATCTTCTCCGTGTCTCCGTGCCTCTGTGGTGAAAAAATTATTTCAAGACAATATCAACCGGCTGCCCCGGATGTAATTTCACCGCATCAGCGGGCGCAGGCCGTGCCTCCACCAGATACACCAATTTCGCGCGCGATTCTTTGCTGTAAATGATCGGCGGTGTGTATTCGGCTTGACGCGAGATGTAACTAATCGTCGCGCCGACGGGCGCGGCACAGCCGTCGCACGTTGCGCTGATTTTTTGTTCCAGCTTAATTTCGCCCAAACGGGTTTCCGGCACGAAGAAGCGTAGTTTGATATTGCCCGGCGGCAACAGCGAGACAACCGGATTGCCCGCAGGGATAAATTCACCCTGCGTATATAAGGTATCGAACACCAGCGCGTTGGCTGGCGCCATGACGGCTTTTTGTGCCAACCGCCATTGCGATTGTTCCAGCGCGGCGCGGGCGGCTTCGGCTTCGTTGGCCGCGGCGCGGATTTCGTCTGTGCGTGCGGACAGCTTGGCCGTTTGCACTTGCGCGTTCAGCTCGGCGATACGCGCGGTATCGCGCGTGCTGGCTGCTTTGGCTTCTTCGACGCGCTCTTTGCTGATAAAACCCTCGGCGAATAATTTTTCGTCGCGCGCCAATTGCGATGCCGAGAGTTTTTGCGCGGCGTCGGCTTGCGCCAGTTGCGCGTTGATGACGTTGATTTCCTGCGGGCGTTTGCCGGTTTTGAGATTGGCTAAGCGCGCTTCGGCCGATTGCAATCGTTGCTCGGCTTCGCGCTTGTTGGCACTTTCGTTC
>JAYVGF010000165.1:0-2436 GCA_043772415.1 Betaproteobacteria bacterium | reverse complement strand
CTTATGCCGCATCTTTAGAGGCGCGTTTACGCTCATGTTCCAACAGGAAACGTTTGCGAATACGAATGCACTTCGGTGTGATTTCGACCAACTCGTCGTCGTCAATAAACTCAATCGCCGATTCCAATGTCAATTGAACCGCAGGCACCAGGTTCACCGCTTCATCGGTTCCCGATGAACGCACGTTGGTGAGTTGCTTACCTTTGATCGGGTTCACGACAAGATCGTTATCGCGTGAGTGGATGCCGATGACCATACCCATGTACAAGCGATCACCTGGCACGACAAACATGCGGCCGCGGTCTTGTAACTTCCATAAAGCATAAGCGACAGCATCGCCTTGCTCGGCCGAAATCAGCACGCCGTTACGACGCGAGGTCGCTTCGGAACGTATCGGCGCATATTCGTCAAACACGCTGCTCTTGAGTCCGGTACCGCGCGTCATGGTCATGAAGTCGGATTGGAAGCCGATCAGGCCGCGCGCAGGAATGCGGTAGTCGAGACGCACGCGGCCGCGACCATCGGACTGCATATCCTGTAAATCGCCGCGACGCTCACCCAGCGCTTGCATGACGGCACCTTGATGGACTTCTTCAACGTCCACGGTGAGCATTTCAATCGGCTCGCATTTTTCGCCGTTGATTTCTTTGATCACGACGCGCGGTTTACCCACAGCTAATTCGTAACCTTCGCGGCGCATGGTTTCGAGCAAAATGGTCAGGTGTAATTCGCCGCGGCCCGAGACTAAAAACACATCGGTGTCAGCCGTGTCATCCACGCGCAACGCGACGTTGCTGCGTAATTCGCGGTCAAGGCGTTCGCGGATTTGGCGCGTGGTGACGAACTTGCCTTCTTGTCCGGCGAAAGGCGAGGTGTTGACCTGGAAGTTCATGGTCAAGGTCGGCTCATCGACGGTGAGCATAGGCAAGGCTTCGGGCTGATTGATGTCGGCAATGGTGACGCCGACGCCGACTTCTTCAATGCCGTTAATCAAAACAATGTCACCCGCTTCGGCCACATCCATTTGCACGCGTTCAAGGCCAACAAAGCCGAGCACTTGATTGATACGGGCTTTTTTCGGCGCTTTGTCGCCGTTCAATACGAGTACGTCCTGGCCCGGCTTAACGCGACCACGCGTAATTCGACCGATACCGATTTTGCCGACGAAGCTGGAGTAATCGAGTGAGCTGATTTGTAACTGTAACGGGCCATCAGGATCACCCGCGCGAGCAGGAACGTGTTTCAACACCGCGTCGAACAGGGGACGCATATCGGTGCCGGGTTTAGACGCATCAAGCATGGCGTAGCCGTTCAACGCCGAGGCGTACACCACGGGGAAATCAAGCTGTTCGTCGGTCGCGCCGAGTTTGTCGAACAAATCAAATGTCGCGTTGATCACGAAATCAGGACGCGCACCGGGGCGATCGATTTTGTTGATCACGACGATAGGCTTCAAGCCGAGCGCCAAAGCTTTTTTGGTCACGAAACGCGTTTGCGGCATCGGGCCTTCGACGGCATCAACCAGCAACAGCACGCTATCGACCATCGATAACACGCGCTCAACTTCTCCGCCGAAGTCGGCGTGGCCCGGCGTATCAACGATATTGATGTGCGTGCCTTCGTATTGCACGGCGCAGTTTTTCGCCAAAATAGTGATGCCACGTTCTTTTTCCAGGTCGTTGCTGTCCATCACGCGTTCGGCTATGTGCTGGTGCGCGGCGAAGGTGCCGGATTGTTGTAACAATTTGTCAACTAGCGTGGTTTTGCCGTGATCCACGTGGGCGATAATGGCGATATTACGGATGGCGCGGGACATAGTTACACTCTCAAAAGGGCGTATGTAAGAAAATACGCGATAAACCAAGCCGAAAATTATACCACAATACCGCTGGCTTTCCGGCCCTATCTGTGTATAATGCGGGCTTCGGGTAGTACATGATTCTTATAGCAATACCCGACGGGCAAAAAATCAATCTAATGACATTGCCCGCAGTCATCGATATCTGGCCTTCTTCTTTCTCTCCGCATTAGGCGGCGATTCTCCGGTTAGCATCGATGTTTTTAGCGCCGGACAACCGCTTTGCCACGTCTTCAACCTTCGTGCTCCCAGCGTTTACCTGCGTTCTATTTATCACAGGAAACAGCATGACATTTACTGAATTGAATTTGATCGACCCTATACTCAACGCTATTACCGAGGCTGGGTACACCACTCCTACCCCTATTCAGGAACAAGCCATCCCTGAAGTGCTGGCAGGCCACGACGTTATCGCCTCGGCGCAAACCGGCACCGGCAAAACCGCCGCTTTCGTCTTGCCCGCATTACACAAACTAGCCGTGCCTTCTGCTATCCGCAGCAAAGGCCCACGCGTATTGGTGCTGACACCGACGCGCGAACTGGCACAACAGATTAACGAAGCCGTGCGCAAATACGGC
>JAYVGF010000164.1:0-5491 GCA_043772415.1 Betaproteobacteria bacterium | reverse complement strand
CATAACGTGCCGACGCTGATCGGCGTCGATCATCGCGGCCTGGCCAAACAAATTACCAAGTTGATCCCGGATTACATGGTAATGGGCGAGCGCGGAATGGCCGACATGGCGGAAATGGAAATGCCCTTGCCCGATAACACCATCCCGATGATGACCGGCGCGGGGCCTTATGGCTCGGTGGAAATGGGCGGTATGTTTACCATGGTAAAAGTGCGCAAGGAACAAAAGCCCGGCGATTACGCCAATCCCGGTTGGTATAAACACCCGGAAGGCACAATGGCGTATGAATGGACGGGGCAACTCGCCGAGCCTGCGCGCCCGATGAACAAGCCGCAAATGGGCGAAGGGCAATCGATGCCGACGCAAAGCCAGAAGGCGGGCAGCGCGGCAGAAATTGAAGTGCAGGTACGTAAACCAACGGGACACAAAGGACATTAATAGTGTCAAGCAAATTTTTTATTCCACTAATAAAGGACGCAACATGAATCAACAATTTATTTTTTCTGCGCTGCTCATCGCAGGCTTAAGCACAGGGGCTTTTGCCGCAGGTAATCATGCAGGTGGGCACGATCATGGGGCAGCTGCCATCGGTGTACCGGGCGACGCCAAAGCCATCAACCGCACGGTGAATATTGTGATGAGTGACAACATGCGTTACACCCCATCATCCATCAAAGTGAAAAATGGCGAGACCATACGCTTTGTATTAAAAAACAAGGGCAAGCTGGAACATGAAATGGTGCTGGGTTCAGCCAAAGAATTAAAGCAGCATGCGGAACTGATGAAAAAAAATCCACAAATGGAACATGATGAACCCAATCAAGTGTCAGTCGAGCCGGGCAAAACTAAAGAATTGATTTGGCAATTTACCCAAAGCGGCAATGTGGATTTCGCCTGCCTTGAACCGGGCCATATGGAGGTGGGCATGGTAGGCAGAGTGCGCGTGGCTGCGCCGTTACGCGGAGCGAAATCTGTTCCTGATATAGCCACGGCGAACCCCGGCAAGGTATTAGCTGCTGCGGACAAGGCGGGTTCTGCAGCACCGGCAAATCCCGCAACTGATTCTGTGACCAACGAAATAGTTGAAGGCGAAGTGCGCAAGATCGATAAAGAGTCGAAAAAGATAACGCTGAAACATGGCGAAATGAAAAAATTCGATATGCCAGCGATGGCGATGGTGTTTCAGGTGAAAGATCCGGCGATGCTGGATCAAGTGAAGGTCGGCGACACAGTAAAATTCAGCGCTGACCTGGTGAATAACGCGTTTATGGTGACGTCTATAGAGGTGAAGAAATAATAAAAATTAGAATGGCAGATCGCGCACCGCGTATTGGTTCAGCTTCACAAAACGAAAACCTTGCGCCGTTAGCCAAGTTAATCCGTCACTTAAACCTTCGGCTGAATCGGAGCGTGGTTTGTTCATATGCGCGATGATGATGTCGCCATTTTTCACTGCCTTGAGTCGTTTTACTATACTGGCACGCGACAAGGTCGCGCCTGCATCGGCGTTGACGGAAAACCCGGCAATTTGATAACCCATGCTTTTAATCGTGTCGATGGCTTTCCGGTCGTATTCCGCCGTCGCGCCGCGATACCAGCGCGGTTTCGCGCCGCCGAGTTTTTCTATCGCTTCTGCGCCGCCAGTTACTTCCTGTTTCAAATGTTCCATATCCGGGCTACCGGCTATGCCATACACTTGGCGACCCGGGCCGACGACTGCTGGTACATGACGTGCGCCGTGGTCTTCTATATCAAATAAATCGTTACGCGCTTTCAGTTCGGCAAACGCCACGGGGTTTTTATTCAGCCAGCGTTGGGTGACAAAAATGGTTGCCGGGATTTTTTGCGCGGTGAGGTATTGAATCATGTCAGCATCAAAACTACCTCCGCAAGCATCAAGCGTGAGCGCGGCGACTTTATCTTGTGCGTTTTCAGTGACGAGCGTTTGGTGAATCTCGAATGGAATTTCGTGGCTCGCAGCGTAAGCAGACGTGTAGGCAAAACAGAGGGCAATTATTATTCTTTGCATGCAGATATAACGCGCGTGGCGCGAAAATGGCTTAATTTAAAAGCTTATTATAATCAAATAGTTATAATTAGTATAGTGATGAGTAAAAGATCCCTGTCATTCTGAGGCTTGATCCTAAGAATCGGCTTTCAGGTATGTCAGCCCGCGTAGGATGGGTGCAACCCATCGGTTTTTGCGTTGAATTAACATCATCTCAAACTGATGCCCATGCATGATGGGTTGCACCCATCCTACAAAAGAACGCATAGGGCAATGGATGAATGAGCGTTTTATATTTTCAATTCGATAATGTCCTGGCTCACTACATTGGCGCGCAATTTCTCTACCAACACTGCGCGGTGAACGAGCACCGCGCGCTGGTTGATGTAACCCTTATCGGTAATTTCGCCTGCGTCTATCGAAGCCGGTTCCGCCATGAGTAACGCGCGGCGGGCATAAGTGGAAGAACCGCCGCCTTCACGTGCTAATGTTTGTAAGCCTGCCAATACTTTCTCGCGCACGCTGGCATGCGATAACACTTGCGCCAGTGTCGCATTCTCCGGCAAATCCTTACACACGCTGCGACAGGCGTTAGCGTTAGCAAAAATCAAAAATCCAATCGCGTCACTGTCGTGGCCGGTGAGCACGATGTCTTGCGCGATAGGCGCAAGCGCCGCGAGGGCTTTGACGCGCAGCATGCCGACGTTGACCCAGGTGCCGCTACTAAGTTTGAAGTCTTCCGATACACGACCGTTGAACAGTAGGCCTTTTTCTGGCATGGCCTCATCGACAAAACGCACCGCGTCGCCGATGAGGTAAAAGCCTTCGTCGTCGAACATTTTTGCCGTGAGTTCCGGGCGTTTCCAATAGCCGGGTGTAATGTTTGGTCCGCGCACTCGGATTTCCAGCTTGTCACCATTCGACACTAATTTTAATTCCGTGCCGGGAACCGGCAAGCCGACGACGCCGGATTTTTCCGCCTGAAAATGACAATCGGTAGCGAGCGGCGCGGTTTCAGTTGAGCCCCATGCGGATACCATCGGTACTTTCTCGCCGATGGTATCAAGCGAGAGCTGCTCCAGCGCATCCCATAAATTTTGTGGCAAAGCGGCGGCAGCGTAAAAAATCACCTGCAGGTTTTTGAAAAAACTTTGACGCAGCTTTTCATCTGTTTTTAATGCCTGAACGAGCATGTCGTAACCGCGCGGCACGTTAAAATAAATCGTCGGCGAAATATCGTGCAGATTGTTGACCGTGTGCTCGAACAAGCCCGGCATGGGCCGACCGGCGTCGATATACAAAGTGCCGCCGTTTTTCAACACCAGATTAAAATTATGGTTACCGCCGAAAGTGTGATTCCACGGCAGCCAATCGACGATGACCGGCGGCGTGTCGCGTAAGAACGGCCACACTTGTGACTTGGCTTGTTGGTTGGCGCATAACATGCGTTGTGTGTTGATCACACCTTTCGGTTCCCCGGTGGAGCCGGAGGTGAAGAGGAATTTGGCGATGGTGTCGGGCGTGACGGCGGCGTTGGCGTTATCGACAGCCACATCATTTGCCCCTGATAGCGTCGCAGAAAAGGGCAGAGCGTCGCCCGAAGCGTTCACACCTGCGATAATTTTCGCGTCATGTAAATCCTTCACCGCCTCAAGCGCAGCGGCGAAACGCTTGTGGTCGGACACGTAAACCACGCCGGGCTGAAGCAAGGAAAAAATATTTTTCAGCTTGGCAAAGTCTTTCGACATCAGCGAATACGCTGGTGAAATCGGCGCGACGGGAACGCCGATGTGCATGGCTGCCATCATGAGCAAGCCATGTTCCACGCTGTTGTCGGACAAAATCGCGACGGGACGTTCGGCGGAAAGCTTTTGTTCCAATAACCAGGCGGCAATTTTTTTAACTTGTTCGTAGGCTACACCATACGTCACGCCTTGCCACTGGCCAGCCGCATCGCGTTCCTGCAAAAATTTTTGTTGCGGCGTCGTTTGCGCCCAGTGCTGCAAATATTCTCCCATGCAACGCGCATGAGCTTGTAACGCGTGAGGCGAGCGCAGAACCATGCTGCCGTCTGCGCGGCGATCAAGTAGCGTGGCAGGTTGAGCAAAGAGCTTGGAAGGATTACGTTGCGGAGAAGTCATGGTCAGCTCGTTGTTCGCTGCTGTAAGAGAATTTGTGTGTGGCGCTAGTATAATGAACTTCATCTAGTTTCGCATCCCATAACCGTTATTAATTATTCAATATAATCAAATACCTACATAATCATGTTAAATAGAAAAAAATCATGAAGGTAGCGATAGCAGGCGCGGGTATTGGCGGCTTGGTGTTGGCCTTGATGTTGCACAAGCGAGGCGTCGAGGTCGAGGTGTTCGAAGCGGTGAGCGAATTAAAACCGCTCGGCGTCGGCATCAACTTGTTGCCGCACGCGGTGAAAGAATTAACCGAGTTGGATTTGCAGGAACCACTTGCCGCTATCGCTATCGAAACGTCGTCGCTGTCTTATTACAATAAATTCGGCCAGCGCATCTGGCACGAGCCGCGCGGACGCGCAGCGGGTTACGATTGGCCGCAATTTTCCATTCATCGTGGCGAACTGCAAATGTTGTTACATAAAAATGCCGTGCAAATACTCGGGGCAGGGCGCGTGCATGTCGGACATAGTTTTGAATCGTTTACGCAAAATAACCTTGGTGTTACGGCTAAATTCAGAAATCGCGGCGACAACTCGATAATAGAAAAACCATGTGATGTGCTGGTCGGCGCGGACGGCATACATTCCGCCGTGCGCAAGTTTTTGTATCCGACCAACGATCACCTCAATTATTCGCAACGCATGTTGTGGCGCGCCGTGACGGAAGCCGAGCCGTTTCTCGATGGGCGCTCCATGTTTATGGCCGGTCATCAGGATCAGAAATTTGTCGCCTATCCGATTTCCGAGCCGCTACGCAAACAAGACCGCTCGCAGATTAACTGGATCGCCGAGTTGCGCGTGCCAGGCGAAACGCCGTCGAAAAGCGACTGGGCCAAGCAAGTAGATAAAAATGTTTTCGCTAAACAATTTGCCGATTGGCAATGGGATTGGATCGACATACCCGCTTTGATAGACAACGCCAAAGCGATTTACGAATACCCGATGGTCGATCGCAACCCGCTACCGCAATGGACTTTTGGCCGCGTGACGCTGCTCGGTGATGCGGCGCACGCGATGTTTCCCATCGGCTCCAACGGCAGCGCGCAGGCCATCGTTGATGCGCGTTATCTCGCTGATTGTTTGGTCAATATCCAAGACACGCATTACGCTTTGCGTGAATACGAAGCGGACCGCTTGCCGAAAACGACCGGCATCGTGTTGCGCAATCGCATGAACGGGCCGGAGCAGGTGATGCAAATGGCGGAACAACGCGCGCCGCAAGGGTTCCAAGATATTAACCAGATCATCGCGCAGAATGAACTGGAAGAAATCTCGCTGCGCTATAAACGCCT
>JAYVGF010000163.1:0-6821 GCA_043772415.1 Betaproteobacteria bacterium | reverse complement strand
GCACCTTTAGGCGGCACAAACTTGAACACATCACCAGCCAGTTTTGGATTTTTTTCCAATGATGAAAATTTGATCATGGTGGTTTGGCCGAAATTATCTTTTAGCTCCATCACGGTCAATGCGTCGCCGACGAAACCCATGCGCATACGCTCAAATGTGGTGTCCTTATTTTTCGGTACGGCATCAAGCCATTCGATGTCGTCCAACTTACCTGCATCGGTCAATACATAATATTTATCCAGATCGTTGTTGCCGGCGAGCAAGGCGGCCGGGCTGTCGCCCAATGAATCGCCGAGTTTTTTTACCGTGACCTGGTTCAAGTCGGGATCGAATATCCATAGCTTGATGCCGTCACCGACGATTTGTTGTTTGTAGGGTTTCACATATTCCCAGCGGAATTTACCCGGGCGGGAAAACTGCATAGTGCCGCTGGCGGCTTGGAGTTTTTTACCATTTTTGTCGGTGACGCTTTGCTCGAAACTGGCGCGCATGGTTTGCGTGCCGCCGATGAAGGCTTTGAGTTTATCCAGACTGTCGGCGTGCGAGGCGGTGGAAAACAAAACGGTGAATGCTATCAAGCTTAAGCGCAATGGTTTCATGGTGTTTTCGCGTAAAGGGAATAATCCCTGATGACATTAACGTGTGATGGGGGAAACGGTTGAGTGGAGTTTACTGAAAAAAACCTTGGCTTGCTGGAACTAATGAAAATATAAGGTGGGCAAAACGACGTGTGCCCACCGGATCAGCTCAGCGTGGGCACGCTCGCGCTTTGCCCGCCCTACGTAGATGCGTGATGATGACGAAAAAATTACTCTTGCAAGCGTGGCGCGAGGATTTCGCGGTTGCCGTTGGATTGCATCGGCGATACCAACCCGGCACGTTCCATGTCTTCCACGAGGCGCGCAGCGCGGTTGTAGCCGATGCGCAGGTGGCGTTGGACCAATGATATCGACGCGCGTTTATTTTTCATCACGATGGTGACGGCTTCGTCGTAAAGCGGGTCGGCTTCACCGCCGCCGCTGCCTAATTCGCCGTTTTCACTGTCGGCCATATCCGGGCCGTCGAGGATACCTTCGATGTATTGCGGCTCGCCTTGGGCTTTTAGATGATTCACTACGCGATGCACTTCAGCGTCGGATACGAACGCGCCATGTACGCGCAGCGGGAAGCCGGTACCGGGCGGCAAGTACAACATATCCCCTTGGCCCAACAAAGCTTCTGCGCCCATTTGGTCGAGGATGGTGCGCGAATCGATTTTTGATGAAACCTGGAACGCGACACGCGTCGGGATATTAGCTTTAATCAAGCCGGTAATGACGTCGACCGACGGACGTTGCGTGGCGAGGATCAAGTGGATGCCTGATGCGCGCGCTTTTTGTGCCAGACGTGCAATCAACTCTTCGACTTTCTTGCCAACGACCATCATCATGTCAGCCAACTCGTCGATGACGACGGTGATCAGCGGCAATTCTTCCAGTTGCTCTGGATTGTCCGGTGTGATGCTGAACGGATGGGTAATCGGCTTGCCGGCTTTTTTTGCTTCGGCGATTTTGTGGTTGAATCCGGCCAGGTTACGCACACCGAGTGACGACATGAGTTTGTAGCGGCGTTCCATTTCGGCCACACACCAGTTGAGCGCGGCACCGGCTTGCTTCATGTCGGTAACCACCGGCGCGAGCAAATGCGGAATGCCCTCGTATATCGACAGCTCCAACATTTTCGGGTCGATCAAAATCAAGCGTGTTTGCGCTGGCGTCGCTTTGTACAGCAACGATAAAATCATCGCGTTAATCGCGACGGATTTACCTGAGCCGGTTGTTCCCGCTACCAATACGTGCGGCATTTTCGCCAAGTCGGCGACGATAGGTTTACCGGCGATGTCTTTACCGAATGCAATTGTGAGTGGCGATGCGAGGTCGGCATACACTTGCGAACTTAAAATTTCCGACAGGCGGACGATTTGTCGTGTTGGGTTGGGTAACTCCAGGCCCATGCAGGATTTGCCTGGGATGGTTTCGACCACACGGATGCTGATGACCGATAGCGCTCTCGCTAAGTCTTTGATTAAATTAACAATTTGACTGCCCTTGACACCGACGGCAGGCTCAATTTCGTAGCGTGTGATGACTGGGCCGGGATACGCAGCGAGGACTTTTACTTGGACGTTAAAGTCTAGCAACTTGCGTTCAATCAAGCGCGAAGTAAACTCTAACGTTTCGGCGCTGATGGTATCGACCGGCGCATCGGCTTCATCAAGCAAACTCAGCGGAGGCAATTTGGAATCGAGATGTTCGAATAATATGCGTTGCTTTTCTTCGACAACACGTTTGGATTTTTGTATCACGGTGACCGGTTGTTCGATCCGTACCGGCGCACGCTCCTCGAATTGCTGTTTGGCTTCGGCGACTTTTTCTTCGCGCTCAACGGTACGCACTTCGCCTACTTTACGGTCTTGCGAACGGCGATATTTTTCTATCAGCTTCAGATAACCGGTTTCAATTAATGAACCGCATTTCTCTACCAGTTTGAGCCAAGACAAACCGGTAAACAAACTCAGCCCGATAGCCACCATGCCGAGCAACGCCAAAGTGCCGCCGGTGAATCCCATAATCTTGGAGAAACCCATCGCCGCTAACGCGCCGACCACGCCGCCGGGCGCATAAGGCAAAGGCGCGGTGATGGTATGCAGACGTAATGATTCGATGCCGCTACTGGCGACAAGTAATAATAAAAAACCGCCGAGCGACGCGTAAATCGTGCGCCGATCGATCAACTCAGTAGCCTGGATTTTTTTGAATGCGCGATAAATGCCGAAGGCGGCAAGCACCAGCCACCACCACGCCGACACGCCGAATAAATACAGCAGAATGTCCGACACATACGCGCCGAGCACGCCGCCGGCGTTTTGCACGGTGAGGCGCGTACCGGTGTGCGACCAGGCCGGGTCTTGCGGATGATAAGTGACGAGCACCAGCGTGAGGTATATGCCCGCGAGGGCGAGCAGCAACCACGATGCTTCGCGTAGCAAATTACTGATTCTGGGCGGCATCGGTGTGCGCTTGTCGCCAAGTGAGGGATTCATTGATGCCATGTTGAGTCGCCGGTAAAGGCGCAAAATCTAATAGTTATAAGTATAGCCCCATGCCGGCCCCCATCCAGCAAGGGATGAAAACTTGTGTTGCCGATTTGTTACAGCGACAGCGGTAACTGGTCGTTGATGATGATATTTTTAGACTCAACCTTAATGTAGCCGCTACCTTCCAACTCTTTCAAAATCCGATTGACCATTTCGCGCGACGCACCGACCATATTGGCGATGTCCTGCTGCGATAGCTTGTCACTGACCACCAACACGCCTTCGCGTTTCACTGCCAATTGTAATAATGTACGCGCCACGCGTCCATAGACGTCCATGAGCGCCAAACTGCTGATTTTTTTATCGGCTTCGCGCAGGCGCTGTGCCAGACCTTGCATGACGTGGTCGGACATCTGCGGGCTGGTGGCCATTACGCGTTTGAAATCACCTTTGGAAATCACCGAAAATTGCGAAGGTTCCATAGTCGCCACCGTCGCCGAGCGCGGCTGACTATCCACCAGCGATAACTCGCCGAAAAATTCACCCGCGCCGAGCATAGTGAGTATGATTTCGCGACCATCCGGGCCGCTCATCATGACTTTCACGCGTCCGGATAAAATCACATAGAGCGAATCGCTTTTCTCGCCCTCGTTGATGATGACGGTATTTTTAGGGAAGGATTTGTTCACCGCCTCGCCAGATAGCGCAGTCAAATCGGACTCCGTCAAATAAGTGAACAGGGGAATGTTTTTTAGCATGTAGTCCCAATCTTATAGGTTGTATAAATCTCGTGCTGCAAGACGCACACCAATATTCAATTATATCAACAAGTTAGTAATTAATACGGTATTTATAACCAATTTTGGTAAAATTAGCTATCTAATTCATTCTAATGAGAAATTTCATGCCTAACTCAAAACATTCCCGTCTTATTATTCTAGGCTCCGGCCCGGCTGGATATTCGGCTGCCGTTTATGCCGCGCGCGCCAACCTCAAACCCACGCTTATCACCGGTCTGGCTCAAGGCGGTCAATTGATGACCACGACGGATGTGGATAACTGGCCGGCCGATGCTGATGGCGTACAAGGACCCGATCTCATGCAGCGGTTTCAAAAGCACGCGGAACGTTTTGAAACAGAAATACTATTTGACCACATTCATACGGTAAAACTCAAGCAAAAACCCTTCACTTTGGTAGGTGATTCGGGCACGTACACCTGCGACGCGCTGATTATCGCCACCGGCGCATCAGCCATGTACCTCGGCCTGCCGTCTGAACAAGCCTTCATGGGCAAAGGCGTGTCCGGTTGCGCGACCTGTGACGGTTTTTTCTACAAAGGCCAGGACGTTGTGGTTGTCGGTGGTGGCAACACGGCTGTCGAAGAAGCCTTGTATCTGTCCAACATCGCCAAAACGGTGACCGTCATTCATCGTCGCGATAAATTCCGCGCCGAAGCGATACTCATCGACAAGATGATGGATAAAGTGAAAAACGGCAATATGCGCCTCGAACTCAACCACACTCTCGACGAAGTGCTCGGCGATAAAACCGGCGTCACCGGCGTGCGCATCAAGAGCACTACTGATGGCAAGACCAAAGAGTTGAAAGTAGCAGGTACATTTATCGCCATCGGCCACAAACCGAACACCGATATTTTTGAAGGCCAATTAGACATGCACAACGGTTACATACAAACCCAATCCGGTCTCAAAGGTAACGCGACGGCAACCACTATCCCCGGCGTATTCGCTGCTGGCGATGTGCAGGATCACGTTTATCGCCAAGCCGTGACCAGCGCAGGCACCGGTTGCATGGCGGCACTGGACGCTAAAACTTATTTGGATACGTGATTAAATATTCAATTTATTCAAATGGTTATATTTATGTCCTGCGCGGACGAAAAATCCACTCAAATTGACGAAACCGGCCTATTTCGATCGGCAGTAGAAGATGTCGTCCCGGTTCGCTATCCTGCGCGCGCATCGCTCGCGCCCAAGCCCCCGCGCCCGATAGCGCTGCAAAGACAATTGGACGAACAACAAGCATTAGCGGATACGCTCAGCGATCCGACTGATGTGTTGATCGAGACCGGCGAAGCATTACAATTTTTACGTAACGGCATTTCGCGCGATGTGTTGCGCAAATTGCGCCGCGGTAAATGGGTGATCCAGGGCCAGCTTGATTTACACGGCATGATCAGCGCGGAAGCGCGCATAGCCTTGGTGGATTTTTTACATCAAGCAGAAAAAGCCGGTGCGCGCTGCGTGCGGATTATTCACGGCAAAGGCTTGAGTTCGTTTAACCGTGAGCCGGTGCTGAAACACAAAGTAAAACATTGGCTGACGCAACGCGACGAAGTATTAGCCTTCGCCGAAGCACGCGCCGTAGATGGCGGCAGCGGCGCCGTCGTAGTGCTGTTAAAATCGCCGCATCGCTGATTTTCTTGTCCCACAATAATTAAAATGAATAGAGAGTAATGTGGTTTCCAATAAAACCCTGTGGGCGCTGTTGATTGCCCTAAGCATCATCTGGTTCGGCCCCATTGATTACCGCAAACTCGCCAAGCCTGATGAAGCGCGCTACGCGGAAATTTCGCGCGAGATGGTGGCGACCGGCGACTGGCTGACGCCTCGGCTGAACGATCTTAAATATTTTGAAAAACCACCGTTACAGTATTGGGCGACGGCCGTAGCATTTGAATTGTTCGGCTTATCCGAAGGCCCCGCGCGCTTGTGGACCGCCCTCACCGGCTTTGCCGGTATTCTGCTGACGTATTTTGCCGGCCGACAACTGTATGGACGGCAACAAGGATTTTATGCCGCTGCCGTACTGGCCAGTTGCCTGTGGTACGCCGTGCTCGGGCATATCAATACATTAGATATGGGGCTGACGTTCTTCCTTACGCTGGGCGTTTTTAGCTTGTTACTGGCGCAACGTGAACACGCCACGGCGACGCAACAGCGCAACTGGATGTTGATGGCATGGGCAGGCATGGCGCTCGCCGTGTTGAGCAAAGGACTGATCGGTATTGTGCTGCCCGGTGCGGCCCTGGTGTGGTATTCGATGTTGAATCGCGACGCAAAAATCTGGACGCGTCTGCACATGGGCAAAGGCTTGCTGTTATTTTTCCTGATTACCGCGCCATGGTTTATCGCCGTGTCGCGCGCCAACCCTGAGTTTGCCCAATTCTTTTTTATCCACGAACACTTCGATCGCTTCGCCAAAAACGAACACGACCGCGAAGGGCCGATTTATTATTTCGTGCCGATACTGATTTTCGGTATGCTGCCTTGGCTCGGCGCCTTATTTCCGTCTATATGGCGTAGCTGGAAAATCGAGCGCGGTTTCGGGCAATACCGTTTTCACGCTAACCGTTTTCTATTGATCTGGTGCGTATTCCTGTTTGTTTTTTTCAGTATCTCCAAATCCAAACTGCCCGCCTATCTGTTGCCGGTTTTTCCCGCGTTGGCCTTGCTTATCGGTCAGTATCTGGATGGCATTCCGGTGAAGAAAATATTCTGGCAAGTGTTACCCGTCGGCCTAGGCGCATTGGGGCTGGTGATAGCGATTCCGTTTATTTTGCAACGTCTTCCATCGGATAATCTGACCACTCAGACCGCCATAATGAATTTGCATTATGCCTATTGGTTAATGCTCGGTTTCGGCGTGCAGTTTATCGGCACCGCCCAAGGCTTGCGCCTGCTGACCCACGACAACAAGGTCGCCGGCATTGCAGCGGTGAG
>JAYVGF010000162.1:0-3054 GCA_043772415.1 Betaproteobacteria bacterium | reverse complement strand
GGTCAATCGCGTTGGCGACTTCGGCTTTCTGCTCGGTATCGGTTTAATTTTTTACGCTTTCGGCACGCTCGATTATCAAACCGTATTCAGCCGCGCATCGCAATACATCGGTGAATTCGCCCCAATTCCCGGCACGCATTGGAATTTGATTACCGCCATTTGCATCGGCCTGTTCATCGGCGCGATGGGTAAGTCGGCGCAATTTCCTTTGCATGTGTGGTTGCCCGATTCAATGGAAGGCCCGACGCCGATCTCCGCCCTGATTCATGCCGCCACCATGGTGACCGCCGGTATCTTTATGGTGGCGCGTTGCTCGCCCTTGTTTGAGTTGTCGGAAACCGCCTTGTCATTCGTGATGATTATCGGTGCGATTACTGCGTTGTTCATGGGCTTCCTCGGCATTGTGCAAAACGACATCAAACGCGTCGTTGCCTACTCCACACTATCGCAGCTCGGTTACATGACCGTGGCGCTCGGCGCGTCGGCTTACTCGGTTGCGATCTTCCACTTGATGACGCACGCGTTTTTCAAAGCCTTGTTATTCCTCGCCGCCGGTTCCGTCATCATGGGTATGCACCATGAGCAAGACATGCGCAAAATGGGCGGCCTGTGGAAGTATATGAAAATCACCTGGATCACTTCGTTGATTGGTTCGCTGGCGTTGATCGGTGTGCCGGGTCTGTCCGGTTTTTATTCCAAAGACAGTATCATCGAAGCCGTACATCACTCGCATCTTCCCGGCGCAAGCTTTGCCTATTTCGCCGTCGTCGCCGGCGTGTTTGTCACCGCCTTCTATTCCTTCCGTATGTATTTCATGGTGTTCCACGGCAAGCCGCGTTTCGACACGCACCAGCATGACGAGCATGCGAATGTGGCGCACGATGATCACCAACATGACGATCACGGGCATCATGGTGGCGTACCGCATGAATCGCCTTGGGTGGTGTGGGTGCCGCTGGCTTTGCTCGCGATTCCGTCCGCTATCATCGGCGCGATGACAGTGAAGCCGATGTTATTCGGCGATTACTTCGGTAGCGCCATTACGGTATTCGACAAACATAATCCGATGAAACAAATGACGGAAGAGTTTCACGGCGCGGCTGGCATGGCCATGCACGGCGCCATGCAGTTGCCGTTTGTGCTGGCTGTCCTCGGTGTGGTGCTGGCGTGGTTTTTTTATCTCAAGCGTCCGGATATTCCAGCAAAATTACGCGTGATGTTCGGCCCGATTTATACACTGCTGGATAACAAATATTATTTCGACAAATTCAACGATTGGTTTTTCGCCAATGGTGCGCGCAAGTTGGGCAGCGGTCTGTGGCGCTTTGGCGATGTCACGCTGATAGATGGCTTGATGGTCAACGGCAGCGCGAAACTCATCGGTTGGTTTTCCACCGTCGCGCGCCGCGGGCAAACCGGTTTTATTTATCACTATGCATTTGTCATGATCATCGGCGTCGCTGCTTTCCTCTGGCTGAAACGCGCTTAAGCACAAAGAAAATAATATGTCAGGTTTGCCTTTATTAAGTATGTCGATCTGGTTGCCGATTTTATTCGGTTTGATCGTGCTCGCCACCGGCAACGACCGCAATGCGCCGCTGGCACGCAAGATTGCGTTGGTTGGCGCGTTGATCAGCTTCCTGATTACCCTACCTTTATATACCGGCTTCAATGCCGCCACCAGCGCCATGCAGTTTGCCGAAATGAAACCGTGGATTGCGCGCTTCAATATCAACTATCACTTGGGCATCGACGGCATTTCGCTTTGGTTTATTTTGCTCAATAGCTTTACCACTTTGTTGGTCGTCATCGCTGCATGGCAAGTCATCACGGAAAAAGTCGCGCAATATCTCGCCGCATTTCTGATTATGTCCGGCCTCATCAACGGCACCTTTGCCGCACTGGATGCCATGTTGTTCTATGTATTCTTCGAAGCCATGTTAATACCGATGTTCCTCATCATCGGCGTGTGGGGCGGGCCGAATCGCGTCTATGCCGCGGTAAAATTTTTCCTCTATACCTTGCTCGGTTCCTTGCTGATGCTGGCCGCATTTATCTATTTATATTTCCAAGCCGGCGAAACGTTCGAGATACTGGTGTTCCATAGATTGCCATTAACGCTATCTGCGCAAGTATTTGTTTTCATTGCGTTTTTCATGTCATTTGCAGTCAAGGTGCCGATGTGGCCCGTGCACACTTGGCTGCCCGATGCACACGTTGAAGCGCCGACCGGCGGCTCTGTCGTCTTGGCGGCGATCACATTGAAAATCGGTGGATATGGTTTCCTGCGTTTCAATATGCCCATCGCGCCCGACGCGAGCCACACACTTGCGCCGTATGTGATCGGTATTTCGCTGATCGCTATTGTGTATATCGGCCTCGTCGCGCTGGTGCAAAAAGATATGAAAAAGCTGGTCGCATATTCGTCGATATCGCACATGGGTTTTGTCACGCTCGGCTTGTTTATGTTCAGCGCGCTCGGTGTTGAAGGCGCATTGGTGCAAATGATTTCGCACGGCTTTATTTCCGCCGCCATGTTCCTGTGCATCGGCGTGTTATACGACCGCGTGCATTCACGCGAGATTTCCGCTTACGGCGGCGTCGCCAACACCATGCCGATTTTTGCCGCGTTCATGGTGTTGTTCGCTATGGCCAATGCGGGCTTGCCCGGTACCAGCGGCTTCATCGGTGAATTCATGGTCATCCTCGCCGCAGTGAAAGTGAATTTCTGGTTCGCCATGCTCGCCGCGACGACGCTGATTTTCGGCGCTGCTTATACGTTGTGGATGGTGAAGCGCGTGATCTTCGGTGACGTTGCTAATCATCATGTAGCGGAGCTCAAAGACATTAACAGGCGCGAATTTGTTTTTCTCGCGCTGCTGGCAGTGGCCGTATTGAGCATGGGTATTTACCCGAAACCCTATACCGATGTCATGCATACGTCAGTCAACGACCTGACGCGCCATGTGGCGAAAAGTAAAGTGCCGAGATAAACACATGACGAATTTCATTGCCCCTAATTTGATGCCAGCTTTGCCGGAAATTTTCCTGCTC
>JAYVGF010000161.1:0-6440 GCA_043772415.1 Betaproteobacteria bacterium | reverse complement strand
TCAAGGGGAGGGTTAGGGTGGGGATGGGTGAATCCCCAGTTGTAATCAAAACACCAATCAAGAAAATATTTCTTTTAGCATTAACTGCGACACAACTATCCTTCGCCGCCGACAACACAACAACACCAAAGCTAGGCCAACCCACCACCGAAGCAGAAATTAAAAACACCAACCTCAGCATCTACCCCAACGGACAAGGCTTACCCAAAGGCAGCGGCAACGCGCAACAAGGTAAACGCCTATTTGAAAAACTCTGCGCAAGTTGTCACGGAGAAAAGGGCATAGGCGCCAGCGCCACCGAGCTCGCTAACGGCACGCACGCCCTCACCAGCGCCACTCCAGACAAAACCATCGGCACCTACTGGCCCTACGCAACAACATTATTCGACTTTATCCGCCGCAGCATGCCCATGACCGCACCCGGCTCGCTCAGCAACGACGAAACCTACGCCCTCACCGCTTATCTATTGCAATTGAATAATGTCATCAACGAAAAACAGGAAATGAATGCGCAGACATTACCGAAAGTGGTGATGCCGAATGCGAAGGGGTTTATTTGGATTGATATGAAATCACAAGACAGGGAATTAAAAATGTAGCGTGCGCTGCGCGCACGACTCTGCGTTTATGTAGGACGGGTTCCACCCGCCGGAAAAAACAGGCTGTTCACTTCGTGTTTTTTTGCATGGCGGATGGGACCCGCCGTACTTGAATGATGTAAATTCATTTTGCACGTCCTCCAAAAACAAGTCTGCCAAAACATCCAAGCGAGATATTGAACTCGTCGTGCGGCGCTTCAAGCAAATAGGAGAATAGTCATGAAAGAGAAAATTACCCCCAGCTGCGGCAACATTTTTGTCGATTTCGGCTGCCCGCCTGACGAAGTCGCCATCTTGACCATGCGTTCAGAGCTCATGGGCAACCTGCATAAGGCCATAGAAAAACGCGGCTGGACCCAAGCAGAAGCCACCTAAGCCCTCGGCATCGCCCAACCACGCGAGTCTGATTTAGTGTGCGGCAAGTGGGATAAATTTAGTCTGGATATGCTGGTGACGTTGACTGCACACACCGGCGCAAAACTAAAATTGAAAGTTGCTTAATTCACACGCCAATTGTAGCTGCACCGCTAGTTTTTGTAGGATGGGTGCAACCCATCAGCTTTTTCGCTGAATTGCCACCAATAGAAACTGGAACCTACGCTTGATGGGTTGCACCCATCCTACAAAAATTCATGACGCTTGATGGGTTGCTCCCTACTTATACTACTTGGGTGGGCGGTCAGCGTGTGTCGGATAGTCAGTGGGTGAACCCGGTTGTTGTGGTGGGGAGTCGGGCCGTAGGATGGGTGCAACCCATCAACTTTTTCGCTGAATTGCCATCAATAGAAACTTGAACCCGCGCTTGATGGGTTGCACCCATCCTACAATATTCATGACGCTTGATGGGTTGCACCCATCCTACAAAAATTTATAACGCAACTTCTAACTTGCAAAGCAAACCTACTTGATCGAATCGAGCAGGTGCTGTGGCAGTCGCAAAGAGTTAGTCTTTGTAGTCGGCTTCAAATTCGGCAGCGCTACTTTCTGCGCTTTGGTCCAATCGAGATAGCATGTCGATTCATGCGTTTCCCAGAAAACACGCTCTTCGGCCTCGTTGGTAAATTTTAGGTTGGTCTTACGTGGTTTGCTCATCAGTTTTTTTTGCACCTCTCGGTGCATGTCGCGGGCTGAGATCACGTGGATTTTTTCACTTGATTCGCGAAGAGCGCGGTAGGGTGGGCAAAACGAAGTGTGCCCACCGATCGTTCAGCGTGGGCACGCTATCGCTTTGCCCACCCTACTATTGTGCGGCTTGTAGGATGTGCTTATGCCAGAGGGCGCATTGTTTTCGGTTGATGGGCTTGATGTCTGAGCAAAAAAGCCTTCTGGACAAAATAATGTAACTATTTGATTATATTAAATATTTTACTTATCATTGCACCGTTGACTGCGTCTTATTTTTAATAAAACACTGTTTATTGGCGCTTTCTCTTAAGGCTTTATATTTTTTCGCCATATCTTTAACCGATTCGGGATCGCGGAACACGGCGCCGCGTTCACCGCCCAAAGTTTGATTGCGAAGAGACATGGAGCTATCGACGTATTCTTCGTATTTCATTTCTTTGGCGATGGCGTCGATGGCGCAGGAGCACTTGTATAGGTATTCGTATTTGCCTTCGTTGTCTTTCATGCATTCGAGCACGAACTCTACGCGATCGGTAGTGGGGAAATCATTCTCCGCCGCTACGGCGGGCAAGCCAAACAATACTGCTCCGACTAAAACCAACATAATGGAAACTTTCATTTATTCTCGCTCCTAAAATAATTAATCGGGTAATGCTAACATAGCACCAGCTATTCAACGCAAGCCGTCAGAAAACATACTACACGCCTCACCAAATGAAACGAGCATTTAACTTAAAATTTATATTCGGTGCGATCGCGTGGCTGGTTTGCTCGCTTCCTGCTTATGCCGAATTTCCCGCACCGCAAAAAGTTGCGCCGAATGTCTATGCCTTCATAGGCGCGGCGGAAGAAGCCAGCGTTCAAAATCGCGGCACGGTGGCGAACCAGGGCTTCATCGTCGGCGACAGCGGCATTATCGTCATCGACACCGGCGGCAGCGATGAATACGGTGAATACATGTTGCGCGCCATCGCTAAAATCAGTGACAAGCCGGTCGTTCTCGTCATCACCACTTTCACTGGCCAAGACCATGTGCTCGGTAACGGCGCATTCAAGCGACAAAAAATCGCCGTCGTGAGCACGCGTGATGCGGATAAATCCATGGCCGAGCATTGCGCCAATTGCCTTGCCAATCTGAAAAAAAATATCGGCGAAGACTTGATGGCCAACACGAGAGTGAGCCGCCCTACTATCCTGCTCGAACAATCGATACAAGTAAAAATTGCCGGGCGTGATTTGGACATTATTTCTCTCGGTCACAGCAATGCGCCAGGTGCGCTTGCCGTTTACGACCGCACTATCGGCGTTTTGTTCAGCGGCGATGTGCTCAGCTTTGATCGTTTGCCGGAAACGCGCGAAGCGAAAATCGATGGCTGGCTGGCGGCGATAGCGACGCTTAAAAAATTACCCCTGAAACAAATCGTTCCCGGTCACGGTCCGGTGTCGAAACCTGCGCGCATGGCCGAAGTAACGGAATACTTACGCGCACTAAAGTCACAGGCCGAAACACTGTATCGCGATGGCGTGAGTCTGGGCGAGGTAACCAAGCGGGCGGAGCTGCCGGCTTATGCCAAATGGGCGCTGTACGATCTGCTGCATCGCAGAAATGTTTTTAATCTCTACCTTGAACTCGAAGCCCACGAATTCACAAAATAAGCATACAATTCGCAAACTCGCCTGACAGAACGAAAGTAAAAAAATGTTTTCCGATAACCCGACCCAATTCAAACCGGAATTTCCCGCTGCGCTGCCGCCGCAGACCCACGCCGCCAATAACAGCGTGTTTATCCGCGATCTCACATTGCCGACCATCATCGGCGTGTATGACTTTGAGCGGCTCGCTCCGCAAACATTAGAGTTTCAATTAGAAATCGGCATGCGCGATACGGCGGCGTGTTTCAGCGATGACATTAACGACACGGCGGATTACGCTAAAGTGGTATCGCGCATACGCGAAGAGCTGGGCATCAAACAGTTTTTTTTGCTTGAGCGTCTCGGTCAACATTTAGGTCGCATGATTATTAATGAATTTCATGCGCCTTGGGTAAAAATCAGCATCGCCAAAACCGGCATCGTGCCGGATGCAAGACAAGTGGGCGTCAGCCTGCAATTCTTCGCGTAGGCTGGCGATAAGCGCAGTGAACCCCGGCAGAGACGCTGGGGTTCATACTTCACCCCAGCCTACTTCTAGCTTTTTTCTTGCCCCCAACATAAGCACCAAACTCCTGCAACAAAAATTCTGCCGCGTTATCCAACATAAATTTCCGATACGCCAACGCCGGTGGCGAGAGGCTCTTGGTGCGCATATGCACCACATGCCAGGTACGGGTTACCGGTGTTCCCATCACGTCGAGAATGGCGATGACGTCGCTGCGCAATTCCAAGCCCAATGTATGTAGTGACAATAACGACACACCCATGCCGGCCATTACGGCTTGTTTGATGGTTTCGTTGCTGCCGAGTGTGACGATTTTTTTCGGCGTGAACAAATGGTTTTTGAACATTTCCTCCGCCACCACGCGCGTACCTGAGCCGGGTTCGCGCAACAAAAAAGTTTCGTGGCGCAATTCCTGCAGATCAAATTTTTTTGCTTTGCGTAACGGGTGATCAACTTTAGCGATGATCACATGCGGATGCTGCGCCAGCGGCTCTGCCAGCGCATCCAAGCCCTTCGCCGGTCGCCCCATGATGGCGAGGTCAATGGCGTTGTCTTGCAATAGCTTGAGTAAAAATTCCCGATTGCCCACTTCGAGTTGTACTTCGAGCTGCGGGTACTGCGCAGTAAATAACGCGAGGAGTTTCGGCGCGAAATATTTCGCGGTGCTGACTAAGCCGATATGCAGTGTGCCCGACTGCAAACCTGAGAGCGACTGAAAAGCCGCAGCCGCGTCTTTCAACTCGCCCAAGATGCGCGACGCGTGATGCAATAACGTATCGCCCGCTGCAGTGAGTTGCACTTTTTTCCCCACGCGCTCAAACAGGTCCGTCCCGATCGCTTCTTCGAGCAATTTGATTTGCATTGAAATAGCCGGTTGCGTCAGATGCAATTGTTCCGCCGCGCGCGCAAAACTCAAATTACGCGCGGCGACTTCAAATATCTGCAATTGCCTCAGCGTGAGGCCACGAACGAGATCTAAGTTATTCATCAGGGTTTACTTATGTGAAAGTTAAAAAATACTGAATTTACTTAGGTTTGGCAAGAGCCTATTGTCAATTCCTGAGATTTATTTTTGAATTTCGAGGAGAAAAACATGAATGCACCCGCCAATCAACGCGTCGTCGGCAACACCAGTGAACGGTATAAAGCCGGCGTGATGAAATATAAAGAGATGGGCTATTGGCAGCCCGACTACGAGCCGAAAGAAACCGACATCCTCGCGTTGTTCCGCATTACCCCGCAGGAAGGTGTTGATTCCATCGAGGCTGCTGCTGCCGTCGCGGGCGAATCTTCGACGGCGACATGGACCGTGGTGTGGACCGACCGACTGACCGCCTGCGACAACTATCGCGCCAAAGCATACCGCGTCGATCCAGTGCCGAATAATCCTGAGCAATTTTTTGCCTACATCGCCTACGATCTCGATTTGTTTGAAGAAGGTTCCATCGCCAATCTCACCGCGTCCATTATCGGTAATGTGTTCGGCTTCAAGCCGCTGAAAGCCTTGCGTCTGGAAGACATGCGCATTCCGGTTGCTTACCTGAAGACGTTTCAAGGCCCGCCGACCGGCATTGTGGTCGAGCGCGAACGCCTGGATAAATATGGTCGCCCTCTCCTCGGCGCGACGACCAAACCTAAGCTCGGACTCTCAGGAAAAAATTACGGCCGCGTGGTGTATGAAGGGCTCAAGGGCGGCTTGGATTTTATGAAAGACGACGAGAACATTAACTCGCAACCTTTTATGCATTGGCGCGATCGTTTTCTTTTTGTAATGGAAGCGGTGAACAAAGCCTGCGCCGAAACCGGCGAAGTCAAAGGCCATTATCTCAACGTCACCGCCGCGACCATGGAAGATATGTACGAGCGCGCGGAATTCGCCAAGCAACTCGGCTCGAATATTGTGATGATCGATTTGGTCATCGGCTACACCGCGATTCAATCCATGGCGAAATGGGCGCGGCGTAACGACATGATTTTGCATTTACACCGCGCCGGGCACTCGACTTATACGCGGCAAAAAAATCACGGCGTGTCGTTCCGCGTCATCGCAAAATGGATGCGCATGGCCGGTGTCGATCACATCCACGCTGGCACCGCCGTCGGTAAACTGGAAGGCGATCCGCCAACCGTGCAAGGTTTTTACAATGTCTGCCGCGAAACGCATAACCATGTCGATCTTCCGCGCGGCATTTTCTTCGAGCAGCCGTGGGCCGGTTTGCGCAAGGTGATGCCGGTCGCATCAGGCGGCATCCACGCTGGACAGATGCACCAATTACTCGATTTATTCGGCGATGATGTAGTGTTGCAATTCGGCGGCGGCACCATCGGGCATCCGCAAGGTATCCAAGCGGGCGCGACAGCGAACCGCGTGGCGCTGGAAGCGATGGTGAAAGCGCGCAACGAAGGCCGCGACATCGCCAACGAAGGCCCGGAAATTTTGCAACTCGCTGCGCGTCATTGCCAACCGCTCAAGGCCGCGCTCGAAGTGTGGAAAGACGTGAGCTTCAATTACACCTCGACCGACACGGCCCAGCCTTGTTTCAATGCGTAATCGACTT
>JAYVGF010000160.1:0-19213 GCA_043772415.1 Betaproteobacteria bacterium | reverse complement strand
TTCTAGCTGGCTCTATCACTACGACGACTCCTGCAAATTGTGCGGGAGGAACGGTATCAATTAACACGATCACGGTAAACAGCGCACAAATCGCCGGGGGGGGTAGCTGCATAATTGATGTAAACGTTAATAGTTCTACTCCTGCTAATTATACGAATGTCATTTTGCCTAACGACTTTGTCACAACATTAGCCGATGCGCCGACAAATCCGTTTATTTCCAAGGGGACATTGGCAGTCCTAGCGCAGAACCAAGTCACATTACCTTCCATAGCCGACACCGCAATCTGGAAATCAGCGACTTTAGCCACCAGCAACTGCGGCGTATGTGTAGATTTAGCCGTTTCTACACCCAACACCAATCAAGTCAATTCCCTATTCAAATTTGACTTGACCAGCATACCTGCCGCCTCGACGATAACCAATGCGAAACTACGCTTGTACGTTAGCCAGATCGTCAACCGCACAGCCGGTCAAGTCTTGACGCTGCAAGCCAGTCCGTTAACCGCAAGTTGGCTTGAGGGCACGGACAATGTGGTCACTTCTACCGGAGGGGCGACTTGGAGAAGAAGAAGCACGGCCCTAGGTAATTGGGGTAACCAAGGTGGTGATTTCTCCACGGTCAACATTGCAACCGCGACCATACCTGCTACCTTCGCCGGCACGCTGGGATTGGGCATGTGGATTGAGTTCGATGTCACCCTGGCAGCTCGAGCGATGCTCACCAGCCCAGCGATCAATTTCGGTTTCCACGTAAAGGAAACAACGGTTACGACCCTCAGTAACGAAGTACGGCTGGCGGCGCGCGAAAACACGTCTGCTAGCGGTGGCTGGGTGCCGCAACTGGTTATCTCTTATCAGTGACGCAAATCACAGACTCTACGATTGCAAATTGCTTGTGTGACAGTGACCTGCTGCACAGCATTTCCCCTCTCATACGCCTACCATTGGCTCAATGAAACTTGGCAAGAAAAACAGCAGATATGAAAGATTGGGCAAACAAAATGTTGATTAATATCAAACACTTATGGTCTTCGACTGATTTCAGCGGGCGGCCTGAGTTAGCGGCGTATGCGGAAAAGCATATGGTCGATGAGACGCGTAAAGGTTTGCGTGTGCAATCTGTCGCGTTGATGTTGCTGCTGGCAGCCATGGCTATTTTTGGCACCATGCTGGGCTTGGGGCAAAACCATGCTTTCACTTACGGCTTGCTCGCGGCGCTGGCGTTGACTGTTTATTTTGCTTCGAGCCGCATACAAGCCAATAAAGATTTGCATGTGCTGGGCATGACCTTGCTGATTATCTGCGGTACCGCGATAGTGTTACTCGCGCATCAGAGCGGCGCTTTGAGCACGGCATTATTCGGCAGCGCAGTCTTGTTATTCATGGTGGTGCCGATGGTGCCGTGGGGTTTGCGTGAAGCAGGCGTCGTTTCATTGCTTATTTACATTGTGTTCACTGCTTCTACCCTTGGTAAGCGTGAGCATTTCTCCCCCGAGAGCATGATTACTTTGCAATTCTTCATGATCGCGGCGTGCGCCATCGCGCTGTCGCTGGTCGCGCGCAGTGTGGGTGTGCGCAAACACGATATCGAAGCGCGCCATGATCTGGAAATCCAACATCAAAAAATGGAAAATCTTTCTTACACCGATCCTTTGACCGGCGCCTGGAACCGTCGTTATCTCTCAGACAATTTTCAGCCTATCATTTCGAGCAACCGCAAAGAAGGCCGTAACACTTATTTCGCCGTTTTCGATATTGATAAATTCAAAGGTATCAACGATAACTACGGCCACGGTTACGGCGACTTGCTGTTGCAATGTGTGAGTATCGAATTCAATAACATCGTGCGTGAAGATGAAATTTTCGTACGTCTCGGCGGCGATGAATTCGCCATGCTGTTACACGGTGAATTGCCGCAAACACGGTTGACCGATGCCATCAGCGGCGTACAACGCCGCGCGTTGGAACAAGGCCCCAAACTGAAAACCGTACCGACCATGAGTGTGGGCTTTACGCGCATCCAACCAGAAGACCGCTGGTCTCATGACGAAGCTTATAAATTTGCCGACGAAGCTGCCTATATTGCGAAGAAAGCCGGCGGTAACCAAATCTCTGAATTGACACCTAACCTGGGCGAATTCGTGCGAACCGCCGTGAAGCGCCCTGCTTAATGCTTTCTATGTCTAACACTTCGTCATTGCGCGGCCTATTGAGTAAATTCGCCGTCGCAGGCACCAAGGTCGGGCCCATTGGCCTGGATCTCGCGGCAGAAAAAATGCATTTGGTTCAAATGGAGCAAACCGGCGATGGCTTGCGCATCCGCGCTGGCGTGTCGCTGGCCTACCCGATCCCGCGTGAAGAGCTATTGGCCAATCCTTCCAAATTCAAAAAATTTGTACATCAAGGTCTGGCTCGTCGTCCGTTCAAGGGCAGGCGCGTGGTGTCGTGTTTGCCTGCCGGTGATTTGAATATTATGTTTATCTCGTTCAAGCAAACCGATGGCCTCAGCGTGAATGACGCGATTATCCGCGAGCTGCGTGAACGCGTGAAAGAAAAACTGGAAGAATCGGTGATCGATTTTCTGTCTATCCGCGATGACCATAATCAAACCGGTGAAAAACACGCCATCGTCGCCATCGCGCCGAAACAAAGTGTGATGAACTATCTTGATCTGCTGCAAGATGCGGGTTTGGATCCGATTGCACTGGATATCGGCCCTGCAGCACTCAGCCGTTTAATCGGCAATTTGCCGCGTAACAAAACCCACCCCAATGTATTGCTGGTAAACTTCGGCCGCGACAAAAGCTACTTGAGTGTCATCTGGGGTAAGCGTTTGATGCTTGACCGCGAAATAGATTTTGGCGAAGCGCGTTTAATTGCTCGTGCATGCAAGTCATTGAATATTAAAGAGGAAATGGCGCATCAATTGCTCTATCAACAAGGCATGAATGCGCATAATAATTTGCACAGCGACAATGAATTCGCGCGCACACTCGCCGAAGTTTTGCGCCCTGAATTCGCTTCCTTAGCAGAAGAAGTGAACAAGACTTTGATTTACACCGCATCAGTCACACGCGGCAGCTCGGTTGAGCAATCGTATTTACTTGGCAGCGTAGCGCGCTATCCGCATGTGGCGTCGTTTATGCAAAACCTGTTGTCGGTGCCGGTTGAAGTGCTCAACCCGTTTAACAGTTTCGCATCAAACGAACATGCAGCCGTGTTGAGCGAATTGGATCCCATAGCCGGCATCGCCCTCGCCTCCGGTTTATGTATGCGTGGAATGACTGATGGCTGATATTGATCTCATCCCACAAGCCTACCGCGAGACCCAACGCACGAAACGTTGGGTCAAATTGTTTTTATTGGCCTGTTTATTTATTGTGCTGCTTGCCGTCGGCGCCAGAGTCATGCTTGGGCGCCTCACCGCCGACGCTGCAGCACCGCTGGCACAGCTGCAACAAAAAGAAGCCGTCGCCGTGCAACAGCGCGCGGAAATCGAAACACTACGCGCGAATAAAACCCAAGCGGAAAAACAATGGCAGATATTGCAAGGGTTACGCGGCAATCCGATTACGGAAACATTATTCAAGGCCATTGATACTGCCTTGCCAGAAGGCGTGTGGTTTCAGGATTTCAAATTTTTGCGCGAAGGCCAATTTGTCGAAGTAAAACCGGAAACCAAAAACACCGGCTACTTTATTATTATCCCTAAGGATGAAAAAAATCCGCAGGCAGGCGAGCAGGCATGGCGCGTACAGCGTCACGCAGAAATCCACGGCCAAGCAGTGGACCAAACTGTACTGACGCAATTCATCGAAAAACTGCAAACCCAGCCTGGTATCGGCAATGTACGTTTGCTCAATACTTCGCTGCGCGAATACGGCACCAAACAAGCTATTGAGTTTAACCTGATGGCACTAGTAGATAACGTGCAAGCGACCAAACCATGAACGCCTATTTCAACCGCTTGACGAAATTCGACCCTAAGCTGTTGGCCTTAGGCGCAGCGGTAATAGTTTTTCTGTTGGGTTTTGAATCCTGGACGCTGTTGCTCAAGCCCCAAGTCGCCGCGCTCAAACTGAAACAGCAAGAACGTGAATCGCTCGAGCGCAGCACGCACGATGCGCAACTGTTGCCTGCGCAAATCGCGCAAATGAAAAAAGATATCGCCGGACTAAACGGCCAAATTATGGGCACTAAAATCAACCTCAGCGCAGACCAAATGGTGGTGCGTATGGTGGATGATTTATCGCGCATCGGTAAACGCTTTGCAGTCACCGTAGGCAGTGTACGCCCCGGCGAACCGAAGAGCGTGATGATGTTTAACGAAATCAGTTTTGATGTCACAGCCAAAGGTAGTTACGCTTCCCTCTACGAATGGCTGGCTGCAATAGAAAAAGAATTGGGCCCCTTGGTTATCACCAACTTAGGTTTGCAGACGCAGACACCGAATAATCCGTTAAGTTTGACGATTAAGCTGGCGGCTTACCATTTACCCGGCGAAGAGGGTAAAAAATGAGGACGGTCCTGATACTTTGCTTGTGCCTAGTGGGCGGGGGCCTGAAAATGGCGATGGCAGAAGAAGCGACCGCTTATAAATTATCCCGCGACCCGTTTGTGGTGCCTAAATTTGTTTTAGCTGCAACTGCTCCACCCTCTGCTGCTGAGAAAGAAAAACCAGTGGCGGAAATTTTATTTAACAGCATGACTCTGCGTGCTGCGGTTAAAGCAGGCAAAAATTCTTTGGTCAACGTCGATGGCAAAATTATTGCCATGGGCGAAAAGCTGGAAGGTTATCGATTAGTTTCAGTTGGCAATGGCGAGGCGGCATTTGAAAAAGACGGCCGTCGCCAAACGCTAAAAATGGAAAGAGAGAAAAAACCATGAAGCACGTTTGGTTAACAAAACTGGCTGCTGCACTGTTGTGTGCGTCGCTCATTACTTCACCGGTTTATTCTGCTGAACCGAGAACGGCCGCGATGGTATCGGGCAAACCCATTTCGATGAATTTCCGCGAGCAATCGATACAGGAAATCGTTGATATCCTGTCGAGAACCGAACGCGTCAATATTATTCTGGGCAAGGGCGTCACTGGCACTATTTCTGTCAACCTGTACGAAGTGCCGCTGCGCCAGGCTGTGCAAACCATTGCCGAATCTGCTGGCTATGTGATGGAAGAACGCAACGGCGATTACTATATTCTGGACAAAAAAGAAGTCGGTCAAGATTACGCTTACGGCACTACGGCGATCAAGTCTTTCAAAGTGCAATATTCCGACCCGAAAAAAGTATCCGAGATCGTCGGGAAATATCTCTCGCGTTACGGCAAGGTCACTTTGCTGGAAGAGCGCAAAATGATAATCGTTGAAGATACGCCGGATTTTTTGAATCGCGTGCAACGCTTATTGGCCGAAGTGGATAGTGAGCCAAAGCAAATTATGATTGAGGCGAAAATACTGGAAATCAGCCTCGACAATACAGAATCTTTCGGCGTAGATTGGAGCAAAATATTTAGCGGTGGGATTGATGGCAATACCATCGGTACAAAGGGTCTCGCACCTGTACAAGGCGGTCTGTTTTTCAATTTTTTCAATAATAACATTCAAGTCTACCTCAATGCACTTTCAACTAAAGGACGCGTTCATACACTTTCTACGCCGAAGTTGTTGACTTTGGAAAACCAGGAAGCATCAACTAAGGTTGGGAAAAATGTCGGCTATCTTTCGACCACCACCATCAACAATGTCACAACATCCAGTGTGTCATTCTTGGATACCGGCATTATTCTCAAAGTCATTCCTTCTGTGGACGATCAAGGCCGCATCATGCTGAAAATCCACCCCGAAGTCAGCTCTGCGAGCTTCCGCATCGTTGACAAGAACAGTATTCCCGATAAGTCGACCACCGAAGTCACAACCCAATTACTCGCCAATGATGGCCAGTCGGTTTTGATCGGCGGTCTAATCAAAAACGTTAGCCGCCGTAACCGGAACGGCGTGCCTGTCATTAGTGATATTCCTATTTTTGGGAATTTATTTTCCAGCACAGATGATGTAGTGGCCACGAGCGAAACAATAGTCATCATCACACCTTATATTGTGAAACAGCCGTCTAGCACCATGACTGACAGTACCGTCAGTAAAATCGATTTGTCGCAGCAAATGTTTTTGCGTCAAACACAGGAGTTGAGTACCTTGATCCAATCGCCCACTATTAATACGCAAAGCGACTATTCCGTACTGGCGCCTAAACCGGCCGGACAATAAATAAGAGTAGTTTCATACCTCGCCAACAAAAAAGCCGACCCGCGTCGGCTTTTTTATTTAATAAAATCAAATACTTACTGAGGTTTTGGTGTTTTGTCATGCATGCCATGCATTTTCTCGCGCAGATCATGCCTTTTACCCATCATGCCTTTTATTTCGGCGACTACGATGGCTTGACGGTCTTGCGAAAGGCTGGAATAAAACTTCAACGCGTCTTTATGAAAAGCTTTACGCGTGGCGATGTCTTTATCCTGCGCCGCTTCCGTCATATTGCTGACGGCAACTAGATCGGGCTGTGCTTTATCCATTTCGGCTTTCACGGCAGCTTGGGTTTGCTGATGCGCATCGCGCATTTGTTTATGAACGGTGTCGTGCTGGGCTTTCAACGCTTGCCATTGCGTTTCCTGCTCGCCGGTGAGATTGAGTTGCTGATGTAGTTTGTCGCTGAAGATAATGCCCGGATGCATGCCGCCTTGGTGCATTCCGGCTTTATGCATACCATGTTGTCCCATGCCGGCAGCGGCAACGCCAACCAAACCGAATAGACCGATTGCGACGAGTGCTAACTTGTTCATGTGTGTCTCCTGTTAATAAATATTTTAATCTGGGTGCTGTGACCGGTACGCACAACTAAAGTTCAACGCCCTACTTAATGTGGCGCGAGCAAACTTTGTGGTTTGCTGTAACATTATTATTTTATTCCCTGTTTCCACGCCCACCTTGATGAACGCGCCACTCTATAACGCAATCAACTATACATTCGCTGACACGATACCCGCGCCGGGAAAAGTCATGGAAGTCCTTCCCGGCGTGTTGTGGTTGCGTATGCCGCTGCCGTTTGCCTTGAATCATATTAACTTATGGTTATTGAAAGACGGCGACGGCTGGGCTATTGTCGATACTGGCTTCGGTCATGAAGAGACCACAGTATATTGGGAACAGATTTTCAGCACCGTGTTGGCCGGGCAAAAAATCACCCGCGTCATCGTCACGCATTATCATCCCGACCACATCGGCTCGGCGGCATGGCTGTGTGAACGCTGGAATGTGCCGTTGTGGATCACTATGGCGGAATATCTTTCAGCGCATGCTATACGCAATAACAGCAGTGGCTTCGAACCTGCCACAGCGCAAGCTTTGTTCCGCGCGCACGGTTTAACCGACGCGCAACTCAAAGCACAAGACACGCGCGGCAATGCCTACGCACGCGGTGTGCCCGCCCTGCCTGCCACTTACACGCGCATCATAGACGGCGACGTGTTGCGCATCGGCGAACATGACTGGCGCATCAAGACGGCGTTCGGCCACGCGCCCGAACACGCGACTTTGTATTGCGATGAGTTGAAGTTGTTAATTTCCGGCGACCAAGTATTGCCGCGTATCACTACCAATGTCGGCGTGTGGGGCAATATGCCGGACGCCAACCCGCTGGAATTATTTTTACGCTCGCTGGATTTTTTTGAGCCGCTGCCGCCCGATACTTTGGTGTTGCCGTCGCACGATCGTGTATTTCGCGGCTTGCATTTTCGTTTGCAGACTTTACGTGAGCATCACGCTGCGCGGCTGGATGAGCTGGTACAGGCATTGGACAAACCAAAAACTGCCGCAGAATTATTGCCGGTGTTATTCAAGCGCGCGCTGGACGATCATCAACTCATGTTTGCTATTGGTGAAACTGTGGCGCATCTGAATTATTTATTGCATGCGAAACGCGTGAGCCGAACGCGCAAAGAGGATGGTAAATATTATTTTGCTGCCTCAAACATTCCCGCGTAGCGTGCGCAGTGCACATGGAAACGCCCGTCCGGGCACATTGCGAATTGGCACACATGAATGTGCTCTCATGCGCAGTGCGCTCACTACTACAACAGATTTATATTACGGCGAAGTAACTTGATAAGTGGTTTGCAATTTCACTGGCTCGCCACTTTTGTTCTGCCACATCAGGCAAAAATCATTTTTTTGTGTCACAACGTAAGTATTTGAATAATTTGAATATTTTCCACTTATGGGCGTTGTCACTTGCTTGCCGTGATGATAATGCAAATTAAATTCCAGCTCAGCATTCGCGTCGTATTGAAATTTTAGGGTTTGTCCGACGGTTAATTCCATACATTCTTCATGCACTTTTTTTGTCGGCAAAACAACTTCGATAGATTTTTCGCCGGCTTGCGCATGGCTTATCAATGGCAGTAGCAATGCCCAAAACAATCTTTTAACCATTACATCTCCCTTAGGCGCAGTATCGCATGACAAAATCGATCAAAATTTGCGGCGAAAAATAACCGCTAAAAATCCAGCCGAGCAAAAGCCCCGCGCCAATTAGCAACGCGACAACATATTTGCGCGGCAAACTGGCGATACTAAAAATATCATCGCGTGGCTCAGGTGTAGGCATACAAAACATTCATACTCAGCTACGCTTGCGCTAAAATGACAGCATAGTTATTTGGGGGCTTGATGGCAAATTATTCTAATCTGACCTTAATGGTTGTTTGGGGCGGCTTTGTGCTCGCTTTCATTTTCGGTTTTGTCGCTAATAAAACCAATTTCTGCACCATGGGCGCCGTCTCCGATATCGTGAACATGCAAAGCTGGGAGCGCATGCGCATGTGGCTGTTGGCTATCGCCATCGCGATAGTGGCTGCCAGCATCATGCAATACGCCGGCCTGATTGATTTGACGCAATCAATTTACACCCGCCCCCGCCTGCTCTGGTTCTCCCACATCGTCGGTGGCTTGCTGTTCGGCGTCGGCATGACGCTGGCTTCAGGTTGCGGTAGCAAAACATTGATCCGTGTTGGCACGGGTAATTTGAAATCTTTGGTCGTCATGGTTTTCCTCGCCATCAGCGCCTACATGACAATTAAAGGTTTGTTCGCCCCGTTGCGCGTCAGTGCGTTCGATTTGATCAGCATCGACCTTAGCAAATACAAATTGCCGCAGCAGGATTTACCCTCCCTGCTTGCCGCGTCGGGATTGGGCACACGCAAATTGATGGCGCTAATTTCCGGCCTGCTGATTTCCATCGCTTTACTGGTTTTTATTTTCAAAGACAAATCGTTCCGCGCCAACAAAGATAACCTCCTCGGAGGCATAGTCGTCGGCGCAGTCGTAGCCGCAGGTTGGTATGCGAGCGGTCACCTCGGTTACGGCGAAAACCCCGACACGCTGGAAATGACCTATTTCGGCACCAACACCCGCGCCGCCGAGTCATTGACTTTCGTCGCCCCCATCGCCTATTCGCTTGAAATGCTCATGCTGTGGACCGACAAATCACTCACCTTCACCTTCGGCATTGCCGCCACGCTTGGTGTCATCATCGGCTCGTTCGCCTATGCCCTTATCAGCAAAACCTTCCGCTGGGAAAGTTTTGCCTCAGCGACTGATCTGCGCAATCACATCGCTGGCGGCGCGCTGATGGGCTTCGGCGGCGTCTGCGCACTCGGCTGCACGATCGGCCAAGGTATCACCGGCCTTTCGACATTGGCGCTTGGCTCGTTCATCACTTTCTTTGCAATAGTCGCTGGAAGTGCCGCGACGATGAAATATCAATATTCACGCATGATGAGGGAAAATTGACAGATAAGGCCCATAAAGCTAAAATGCGCAGCTTGATTCGGGTCGTTAGCTCAGTTGGTAGAGCAGCGGACTTTTAATCCGTTGGTCGCAGGTTCAAGTCCCGCACGGCCTACCAAATCATTCAAGGGGTTGACTGAATAAGTTAACCCCTTGTTCTTTCTGGCGTAGCCAAATCGTAATCAATTACCGAGAAGTTACCCGCCAAATGGTATTTCCCACATCGTCGGCCACGAGCAATGCACCCTGTTTATCAAGCACTACGCCGACTGGCCGACCAAACGCTTCCCCATCCTTGCTGAGAAAACCATTTAATACATCTATAGGCGCGCCACCAGTGGGTTTCCCTTTTTCAAACGGTACAAAAATTACTTTGTAACCACTGTGCGGCTGGCGATTCCACGATCCGTGTTGACCTATGAACATTCCGCTGGCAAACCGGGCTGGCAGTTTGTTCTCGACTGAGGACGCTAAGCCTAGCGAGGCAGTATGGGGTCCCAAGGCATAATCGGGCGCTATCGCCTTGGCGACCAGCTCCGGCTTCTGCGGTCTTACACGCTCGTCGATATTTTGGCCGTAGTAGCTGTAAGGCCAACCGTAAAAACCGCCTTCGCGAACAGCCGTCAAGTAATCAGGCACCAAATCGCTGCCTAGTTCGTCACGTTCGTTGACCACTGTCCATAACGCCCCTGTAGAAGGTTCCCACGCCAAGCCGTTTGGGTTGCGCAGCCCGGATGCGAATATGCGATGCGCACCACTCTTGATATCCACTTCCCAAATCGCAGCCCGTTCTGATTCCGCCTCCATACCCCTCTCTGCCACATTACTATTCGACCCCACTGTCACATAGAGTTTGGTTCCATTGGCATTGGCAATGAGGTTCTTAGTCCAGTGATGATTGATGGTGCCCGCGGGAAGATCTACGACTTTTACCCCCGGCGTTGGGATGCGGGTGATACCCGCAGTGTAGAGAAATCGCACAACGGAATCGGAGTTTGCTACGTAAAGGCTGTCTCCTACTAATGCCATGCCGAAAGGTGAGTTTAGCCCCTCAAGAATGGTTGAGCGCAGATCCGCCACGCCATCTCCATCAGTGTCCCGCAGTAAGGTGATGCGGTTTGCACTGGGGGCACCGGCACCGGCCCTTTCCATCATCAAGCCCATCACCCAACCCTTGATGCCAATCCTGTCATCAGGTTTTGGCGGCGCGTTGGTTTCCGCCACTAGCACGTCGCCGTTAGGAAGAACATATAGCCAACGTGGATGGTCCAATTCACGAGCAAAAGCCGTCACCCGCGTGCCAATTGCCGCTTGTGGCGCAGCGCCAGCCGGCCAACCTATTGCAGGAGCAATATTGACGGTCGGAATCAACGACCGCTGGGGCGTCGGCAACTTAGGCTGCGAACCTGTGCCTTCCGATACGGAGAGTTTCGCCAATTCACCACAAGCTGTCAGGGCTAAAACTAAATGGGCTAAGAACAATGTTCTTGAAATTTGCCTCATCATGCTCTGCCCATGCTTTACAAACGCCCCATCAACAACAACACTATGATGATGACTACAACCAAGCCCAATCCGCCGCTGGGACCGTAACCCCAGCCCTTGCTATGCGGCCAAGCCGGAATAGCGCCAATCAACATCAGGACAAGTAAAATTAACAGTATGGTTCCGATGCTCATGAAATTCTCCTTACGTTTTTAATTCAAGGGATTTATTTCACTGGTATGGGTGTTGGCGGCACCACTATCACTGTAGTGCCGTCGCCGGGCTTGCCGGTTGCACCTGTACTGCCCTCATTACCTTGGTTACCCGTCGAACCCTTAGTGCCTTCATTGCCCTGATTACCGGTCGCTCCCTTTGTACCCATCTCGCCTTGCGGCCCAGGAGGTCCGGGAACGGCTACTGGGGCAGCAGGAATGGTGACCACGGCAGGTCTGTCACAAGCCGCCATGCTGAGCGGGACGATTACAGCTAAAAATAGTATTGAATGGTTCATATTGAATCCTTTATAGATAACGGCGATGTACATAGATTGAGGCGAACTATGAGCTTTTGCACTCATTAACTCAGTTGGACGGACAAGCTCACCACGAACGTACATTGAACTTATGCCGCTCACATGTCTGTGCGCTGACGAACAAAGGAGGAAAGAATTTTGCAGAGAGAACTAAATATTTATGCTAATTTTCTTATGCCGCTTCCGCATACATTAACTTTTGCAACAGAGGGTTTTATTTTTCTCCAAACAGGAAGGTTTGAGCGAGCCGCGACTGTTTTCTAACAAACGAGTTTTACCCAGCCGCATTTGCTTTCCCATATATCAAACCAATCACCAGACCTCCTATACCTTGCTCTATCAGGGCCCATGTGAAATCCAATGGCAAAATATCGTATGGAAAGTTGTAAACGCCAAATAGCACCAGACTATATGGCATGAGCCAACAAACGGCTGTCGCCAAACCAAAACGCAAGCCGGTCCATCTAGAGGTTGCGTTCGGCCAAACAAAGCGCCGATAAATGATCGACATGAGTAACGCCAGGACGAGGTAGCCGAAAAAAACCAAGATAAGGTTAGGCGGCGTTCGGATTAGCGCTGGGTCCAGGTGTGCGTCTATGTAGGCACGGGCAAGTACTCCAGTATAAAATCCTGCAAGGGAAAACATTACCACTGAGGCAGCAACGACGGAAAATATGGTTTTCTTCATAGTTGCTTTCCTTAATCGCGGTCAGAATTATAGTTACGACCCTCTTAGTCGTACCGCATTTGTGATCACGGATACCGAACTCAAACTCATCGCCAGCGCCGCAATCATTGGTGACAATAGCCAACCTGTGAAAGGGTAAAGTACCCCCGCTGCCAATGGCACGCCGAGTGCGTTATAGACAAAAGCGAAACCAAGGTTCTGTTTCATGTTGGCGATAGTGTCGGCCGAGATAATGCGGGCTGCAGCGATGCCGCGCAGGTCGCCTTTCACTAGCGTAACCTGTGCGCTATTCATCGCGACATCGGTGCCGGTGCCCATCGCCACACCAACATCCGCTTTTGCCAGCGCGGGTGCATCGTTGATGCCGTCGCCAGCCATAGCCACAATTCGCCCTTCACCCTGCAGTTTTTCGACCAACGCTAACTTATCGGCAGGCTTAACCTCGCCATACACTTCATCAATGCCAAGTTTCTTGCCCACCGCTTTCGCCGTCGTTAGGCCATCGCCTGTTGCCATGATTACGCGGATACCGCTGGCTTTTAAGGAAGTCAGCGCCTCTGCCGAGCTGGCCTTGATAGGGTCAGAAACGGCGATCAGGCCGACAAGCTTTGCGTCAGACGATAGGAACATCGCACTGGCACCTTCACTTCGCAGCGTCTCAGCCTGCGCCTTCAATTCCTCGACGGATATAGAAAGCTGAGACATAAGCGCGGTGTTACCTAATGCCAAATGTTTACCACTCACATTGCCCTGAACGCCAATGCCTGTACTGGATTCAAAACCCTCTGCCTTGTCGAGCGCCAGCTTACGCGCGTGTGCCTCGCTCACGATCACATTCGCCAGCGGATGCTCGCTGCCTTGATCCAGACTTGCGGCTAGACGTAACACTTCATCCTCGGTGTAACCCGCTAACGCAACCACCCGGTCAAAGTGTGGCTTGCCTTCGGTCAGCGTTCCGGTCTTATCCACAATTAAGGTATCTACCTTGCAGAGATTTTCTATCGCGGCCGCATCGCGGAATAACACGCCTTGCGTGGCGGCTTTACCTGTCGCCACCATAATCGACATTGGCGTTGCCAGACCTAACGCGCAAGGGCAGGCAATAATCAGCACCGCGACCGCATTGATAAGCCCATAAACCCAACTAGGCTCAGGACCGACCATGCCCCAAACCAGAAAGGTGATAATTGAAATGCTGATCACGCTGACAACGAAATAGCCGGCAACTTTGTCGGCCATGCGTTGCATCGGCGCTCTTGATCGCTGCGCTTGGGCAACCATTTGCACGATGCTGGCCAACACGGTTTGAGAGCCAATCTTCTCTGCCTGCATGACGAGAGCGCCGTTGGTGTTCATGGTCGCGCCTATCAGCTTGTCCCCCACATGTTTTGTAATGGGCATCGGTTCGCCGGTGAGCATCGATTCATCTACTGCACTGCCGCCCTCCACCACTACACCATCAACTGGAATTTTCTCGCCCGGCCGCACGCGCAGGCGATCACCGATATGGACGTTGGCTAAAGGCACGTCCTCCTCAGCACCATCAGCTTTGATTCGACGCGCAGTTTTCGGCGCAAGACCCAGCAAAGATTTTATGGCGGCCGATGTTTGTGAGCGCGCTTTCAGTTCAAGCATTTGCCCGAGCAAGGTGAGCGAAATGATTACTGCTGCCGCTTCAAAGTAAACCGACACGCGGCCCATGGAGATGAAAGACTCTGGGAAAACTTGTGGTGCGATAGTCGCAACCACGCTGTACAAAAAGGCCGCCGAGGTGCCCAGACTAATCAGCGTCCACATGTTCGGACTGCGATGCACTACCGACTGAATACCGCGCACAAAAAACGGCCAGCCAGCCCACAAGACAATAGGTACGCTTAAGACAAGCTCAATCCAACTTTGCGTCACCATCTCGAACCATTGCAACCGATGTCCAACCATCGCCAAGAAAGTCACGACGACAGTCAACGGCAAGGTCCAGATAAATCGCCGTGTAAAGTCCAAGAGCTCAGGGCTCTCCCCCTCATCAAGGCTAGGCATCACCGGCTCTAAGGTCATGCCACATTTAGGGCAAACCCCAGGTCGATCCTGCCGCACTTCCGGGTGCATGGGGCAGGTATATATGGTGCCTGCTGCCAGCGGCTCGGCTATTGGTGTTGGCTTGGTTGAGGCAGGTGAAGATACCGAGGTCTGTCCAGTCAGGCTATCCATAAGTTTGACCTAGCCCACGCGGCGAGTCAGGTCTGTATTTTTGGTTACTCATTTTTCATTTGTTAAAATTTAAAGTGAAAAAATATTTTCAGCTCATAAAAGTAAGCAGTCTGTACGCCAGCGCACTAACTTGAATTAGAAGGAACTATAGAATGGCCAAATAGTTTAAAAGATAGCGTTACATTCAACCTATCTCTTGTCGAATAGCCTTACTCAGATTAATGCGCTTTAGGCTATGCTGGCTCTATATCGCTTGTCGCTTTAACTTAGGAGCAGCTCATGATTGAAATCCGTAAAGGCCAAGCGCCTACCCAACTTGAGCGCGACCAATTTAGCGTGCGCTTTCGTGCTTCCTTCGTCGATCCTGCCTTCCGTGTCGAAGATCAGTCCCTTTCACGCCTTGAACAAATTGCGTGGGAAGCCTATACGCAAGGTCGCAAGGCTCCCCTCACACAAAAAGCGGGCCCCGGTTATGTTGATCCAGATTACGATTTATCGAGCGAGTGGATTGTTACCAAGCAACGTATAGACGCAGCGCAGCGGCAATGGGCTGATGCGTCGAAGCCATCCCGCGTGTTATTAATCTGCGGCTCAGCGCGCAACGATGGCACTTGCCCGGGTGAAATATCCAAAACTTTTCGGTTATTAGGTCATGCTCGCGAAATTATTGAACAAGCTAGTATTACCGCTGACGTTTTGGACTTGAGCCTGCTTACATCTGAATACGGTCGTCGTATCCATCCGTGTAAAGGCTGTGTATCGACGGCGATGCCATTGTGTCACTGGCCCTGCAGTTGCTACCCCAATCATTCACTAAACCAGACTAACGATTGGATGAGTGAAATCTACGAGCGCTGGACTGCCGCACATGCCGTCATTATCTTCACGCCCGTATATTGGTATCAAAGTCCAAGTCCATTAAAACTAATGATAGATCGTATGGTATGCGCGGACGGCGGCAACCCCGACCCCACCTCTACGGGCGGTAAAAAACCGGACAAAGCAAAAGCACTTGAGATGGCTGGTTGGGACTATCCCCAGCATTTAGCGGGACGAGTCTATGGTGTAGTGGTCCACGGTGATGTAGCCGGTATCGAAGGCTCGCGTCGCTCCCTCTCGGATTGGCTAGACTGGATGGGTTTCATTGATGCCGGTAGTCAAGCACGACTAGACCGCTACATCGGCTATTACGAGCCGTATGCCACCAGCCACGAAGCGCTTGATAAAGATGCCGCCTTAATGGAAGAAGTAGGCAATGTGGCGCTTGCAGTAGTCAAAGCGGTGGCCGAGTTACGCGCCGGTCGGCTACAGTCAGCGCAGCCACATCTATCGCGCCCCAGAACGAAATAAGTAGCTGACGAAAAAAAAACGCACCTGTTTGAAATTTACTGGCGACAAGAAAACTTATAAACCATAAGCGAATCGACAAACCTATGAACGAGAAAATGCAAGATTTGCTCAGCCAGATTGCAGCTCTCGAAGAGCAACTGGCGCAAGCCATACACGAACAAGAAAGCCGCATTATTTTTCATATTAAAGGCAAGCGAGTAGAGTTTGATAAAGACGTTCGTGATACGCACGCCAAATTGAAGCGCAAGTTTTTCCACTGGCTCGTCACTGACAGGCCGCAAAACCTCATCACCGGTCCGATCATTTATTTTATGGTGATTCCGATGACGCTATTAGACATCACTGTATCGGCCTACCAAGCGTTTAGCTTTCCTATTTATCGCATCGCTAAAGTGCGACGCAAAGACTACATCGTGTTTGATCGACACCAGCTAGGTTATTTGAACTTTTACGAGCGGCTGCATTGCGAGTACTGCGCCTACGCGACTGGACTGCTAGCCTATGCAACCGAAGTGGTGGCCAGAACAGAGCAATACTTTTGCCCGATCAAGCACGCGCGAAAAATTTTAGGCACGCACTCGCGCTACACACAATTTCTAGCTTATGGACAAGCACAGGATTACCACAAAAATTTGGAAAAATTCAGAAATGCGTTGGGCAAAGCCAAGCAGGATCGGCCGCATTTTGATTAACGTGGGCGCATTTTCATACTCTCACTGCATACAAATTATATCAATTAAATCATGCACTTACATTCACCCCCGCAAAACATGCCCAAGCCTTACGCAGGGCTCACTTCTGCAGTCGCCGCGGATCGTCTAAAGACGGACGGCTTTAATGAATTGCCCGCGCCAGATAAGCGCGGCTTTCTGCGCATCCTTTCTGAAGTGATGCGCCAGCCTATGTTCGCTTTACTCATCGGCGGCGGGATTGTTTATTTGTTGCTCGGTGATCATCTGGAGGCAATATTTCTGCTGGTCTTCGCTTGTCTCTCAGTGGCCATTACTATCGTTCAAGAATCCCGCAGCGAACACGTTTTGGAAGCACTAAGGAATCTCGCCAGTCCTCGTGCGCTGGTGATGCGTGACGGCAAACAAATTCACATTGCGGGTCGAGAGGTGGTTCGTGACGACATCATCCTTGTTAATGAAGGCGATAGAGTGGCGGCGGATGCAACACTTATAACGTCGCAAGATCTTTTGCTCGATGAATCGCTACTGACGGGCGAATCCGTTCCCGTGCGCAAGGCAGCGCAAAAATCAAATACAACACTTGCCGACCAAGCGGCAATACCGGGGCCCGGTGGCGAAGATTTACCTTATATCTTTTCCGGTACATTAGTCGTGCGCGGCTCCGGTCAAGCGCACGTGCATGCGATTGGTAGTCGTAGTGAGATGGGCAAGATCGGGCATGCTCTGGGCACCATTGAAACAGAACAACCACACCTGCAACTTCAAATGCGCAACCTGGTTCGCAATTTCGTTATTGTCGGAGCAATGGCTGGTGCCTTAACAGTGTTGCTCTACGGATTACTTCGCGGCTCCTGGCTTGAGGCCATGCTAGGCGGCATCGCCATTGGCATGTCCTTACTGCCTGAGGAATTCCCTTTGGTTATAGCCGTATTTATGGCCATGGGCGCGTGGCGCATTTCCCGCGCGCGCGTACTCACCCGTCGTGCGGCCGCGATAGAAACGCTCGGCGCAACGACGGTATTGTGTACCGACAAAACAGGTACGCTCACGGAAAATCGCATGACGCTTGTTACCATCTTAAGTGGCGATACCGTCTGGAACCAAGATCAACATCATTCTTTATCCGCTCAATCTTACGCAGTATTGGAGGTGGCAAAATTAGCCTGCCCGGAGTTACCGAGTGACCCGATGGATAGCGCCATACATAAGCTCGCGAAAACGCACTCCCAAGCCGCCAAGAGTAACGCTACTCAAGCTAAGTTGATCCGTGCTTACGGCCTCAGGCCAGACCTATTTGCCGTGGTAAACGTCATGTCCAACGAAAACGGAGAAAACGGCACGGCTTACGCTAAAGGTGCGCTCGAAGCCATAACAGAACTGTGTCATCTAACCACTGAGCAATCAGTCCAAATTGCCCATCAAGCAGATAAGCTGGCGCGCAAAGGCATCCGCGTACTCGGCGTAGCCAAGGCACTGGTGAACAACATTACATTACCCAATGCCCTGCCTGAATCACCGCGCGAATTTGCGTTTGCCTATGTGGGCCTTATCGGTTTTGCCGATCCGCTGCGGGCCAACGTACCCGCCGCCGTCGCCGAATGTCACGCTGCTGGAATCAGAGTAGTGATGATCACCGGCGATTATCCCATCACCGCGCAGGCGATAGCCAGCCAAGCAGGACTCGACTCAAGCAATGTTTTAACCGGGGAAGAAATTGAAGCCATGTCCGACGATGTGCTATCGGCTCGCGTCAAAACGGTTTCAATCTTTGCCCGCATTCGACCTAATCAGAAGCTACGCATCGTACAAATATTAAAAGCAAACGGCGAAGTGGTTGCCATGACAGGAGATGGCGTCAACGATGCACCCGCCATCAAGGCCGCTCACATTGGCATTGCGATGGGTGGACGCGGCACAGATGTTGCGCGCGAAGCCTCTGCCATTGTGCTGCTCGATGACGATTTTGGCTCCATCGTCAAAACCATTCGATTAGGACGGCGTATTTACGACAATCTGCGTAAGGCCATTGAATTCATTGTTGCCGTTCATATTCCCATTGCCGGTTTAGCTATTCTGCCACTGGCGATGGGGCTGCCCCTCATGCTCACTCCCATACATATTGCTTTTCTTGAAATGGTGATTGATCCGGCTTGCTCGGTAGTGCTGGAAGCGGAAGAAGAGGAAGAAGACGTGATGAAGCGCCCTCCGCGCGACCCTGGCAGCCCGCTGCTGCTACCTCAAAGAATATGGTGGGCGGTGCTGCAGGGTCTTATTGCGTTCGCAATCTTAGCGGCAGTTTTCATCAGCGCTTCGCGTGCCGGGGTGGCTGAGCCAGATTTACGCGCTATCGTTTTCACTTCTCTCGTGCTCATTAACATCGGGCTTATTCTGGTCAATCGCTCATTTACCGC
>JAYVGF010000159.1:0-9203 GCA_043772415.1 Betaproteobacteria bacterium | reverse complement strand
TTTCTCAGTGCCGCTGCCGACACCGTTACCCGACAAAGCATTCATACTGACATAGCCGATAGGTTGAGTGCTGGGGTCAAACACCGGCGCTGCATTAGCCAGGAAGTAGCCGGCACTCATTGCGGCACCTAAAACCAAGACCGTAAGATATTTTTTTTGCAGTTTCATGATATTGCTCCTTTAATATTAATCTTTAAGTAGTTGCTATATTTCGCTTAACAAATCTGCGGTTTGAATTTATAGGTGCCTTGAACCAAAGCGACGGCCGAATCTCTGGCGACTGCCCGCGCGGTAACATTGAAAATGCCGTAGTTGCATCCGCCCCCGCTGCCGTTGGAAGTTGGCAAGGGGGGATCCACTACTTCGACGAAATAGCGTGGTGGTGGGTTAGTGGAAATATCTTTTATGTTAAGTGTTGAGACTGAGAAGGTTTTGGTGAGTGTAGCCGAGCCCCAGTTATAGGTTCTCCAGCGCTCCACGCCTGCCGCAGCCGTTTGGCATAAGCCATTGGTGCAGCCTAAACTCGACGCGCCAAAGGTACTAAAGTCCTTAGGGTCATATTTATCCATGAGACCGTTTCTAGAAAATAGTGTGGTCGATGCATCTCGCAGGAGGGCTTCAGCAGCTTCAAAGGCTTGCTGTTGATTGCGTGCATTGGCGGCCATGCGTTCCTGAAACGTGGCGCTGCGCAAAGCGGACATAACGATCAATGTGAGCACGACTAAAAATATCAGGCCTATGATGAGCACAGCGCCATTTTGTCGCCGTGCCAGCTTTGGATAAGTTTGGGCAAGCTTTTTCATCGGGTTAAATTCCTCAGGTTGTAGGTTACGTTATAAACCTGGCGTAGCCGCAAGTCCGTCGCTGTCGTCGCCGTGCTGTTGAAAGTATAAGTTTGCTTATTTGTGGCGAGCGTGTCGGATGCGCTTCTTAACAACAAGCTCACGTTGACTGCAGCAATATGAGATCGCCAAACTTCAAGTGAGGCACTTCTTGCCGGCACATTATTAGGCGTGACATAGCTGTCAATCACTGCATCAGGCGGTACGCTGGTATCAAGGGCAATGCTTACTTTCATGTTTTCCACACCGTCAACGATGGCCACAGCTGCGGCAGTGCCGTTACTACAGGTTAATTGTTTGGTGGTGGTATCAACGGCGAAGTTAAATGTAACCAAAGTATCCGTAGCAAGAGTGTTGCCATTACAATCAACTTCGTTAGCGTTTTGCGTGTAATAACTTACCGTCACGGTATCGGGTAATAAGTCGGGTGTAGTTGCCCCTTCTGTAAAGCTAATGGCAGTGGCTATCAGGCTGTAGGCAGTTTCTGCATCTGGATTTAGCGCATCGATATTTCTTCGCGCGCCGGCCTGGCGTATGACCCTGCCCATTGTGTCCAGCGCGTAGCGACCGTTTTCCTGCATGCGGGACGTCTCATTCTGGTTACGATTAAGCTGTTTGCTCCCCAGAAACAGATAAGAAACGGCACCAAGCAAAATAATACCTATGGCCATAGCGACCAGAACTTCTATCAAGCTGAAGCCTTGCTCGGTTTTGTACGGGACGGAAGGGTTTATTTTTTTCATAGCATGGTATCCAAGCGGAATGTCCGTGTGGCGGAGCCATTAACTACTTGGGAGTCGTCCCATTGAATGGTAACGACGGTTACCAGTCCGGATACGCAAGCGATAGAAGGGGGAACCGGGGTACAGGGCGCACAAGGAGTTACTCCATCTGCTTGGGTTATGACGCAAACCGACCCTGTGCCGGATGGCAATGCAGCGGCAAGTGATGCGCGCCACGCGGTAAGGTCTTGTTGGGCGATAGTTGCGGTGGTTGGTGTGGCGGCCAGCGTTAAATTGTAAGGTGAAGGATTAGCACCTAACGCAGCGCCTGAATTGGCACGCATGCGATCGACAATGTCTGAAGCCAATGCGCTGGCGATGGAGGTGGTGTAAGCGCTCTTGCTGTATTTGACGCTGTTGATGACAAAACCTGCCAAGCCTAAAAGGCCGAGGCTCATAATCAGCAACGTGACCATCACTTCGAGCAGGGTGAAACCGTTTTGTTTTTTGGGTTTGGCAGTCATGTTGGTTCCCATATTCTTAAGGGCAATCTACTTTAGCAACTGAAACCAACCCCGTGCCGGCGGCTACGGTGATGGTTCTACCTTTAATTTGCGGAGATGGGCTGCACAATTTAAATGAGCCGGCGAGAGAAGCTTGTCCGTTAGCGGAGAAAGACAGGAAGCTGGTAATGGTGGTGCCAACCAGGGTGCTTTTCCCTATAGCTTGTTTCCCCGCTATCGCTACATCGACAGCATCGAGCGTGCCTGCTGTGCCGCCGTCAACGAATACTATGTGTCCTTGGGCCCATGTGCCTGCGGGGTTGCATTGTAGGCCGTCGGCGCTTTTGCAGATGGTCACTCTTGTTTTGCGCGCGCGCGCCGTGCTTTGCGTGAAAGCTATGGCCTCGATAAATTCATTTGCCTGGGCGGTCATCCGGCTATTCAGTACGAATTGGTTATACGATGGTATGGCGATGCCCATTGCGATAGCAATAATCGCCATCGCCACGACTAACTCGATCAAACTAAACCCCTTTGTATGTTTATTTATTTTCAATTTGATGCCTGACTGTAATGTTGTGAAATTCGACACAATTTATTCACTGTTCAAAAATTGGTTCCGCCTTGATGGCATTGGGCGCAATTTACGGCCTCACCTTTTATTCGGCAAGCAACGTCCGACTAATGGCGGGTTTGTTAGAATGAGCGGTAAATTTCCTGTGAACTGCATCACACTTTGCCTTCTGACTTTCTGATTATCGGCGCCGGCGTTATCGGCCTTTCCACTGCTTACGAGTTGTCGTTGTCCGGCGCGTCGGTCACGGTGATTGACCGCGGTCAGGTTGGGCTTGAGTCGTCGTGGGCGGGCGCGGGAGTATTGTCTGCATTATTACCGTGGGATTACCCGCTGTCAGTGAACCGGCTCACTTCTCTCGGTGCGGCGCTTTATCCGCAGTGGGTAGCCGAGTTGGAAACGGCCTCAGGTTTGAACGCGGAATATGACGTTTGTGGGATGGAAGTCCTGCCGCCGTTTGATGCCGGCGTGGCCTTGGATTGGTGTGCGCAGAACAGCGTACGTGCCGAAATGAAATCGGGGAATAAGCTCTGGTTGCCGGATGTGGCGCAAGTGCGGCCGCCACGTTTGATCGCCGCTTTGAAGCAGGCTTTGCTGAATCGCGGAGTAGAAATCCGTGAAGGGGTCGAGGTTCTGCAACTGGAAACCGAGTCGGGCCGCGTCTCCGGTGCATTCACCCAGGCCGAGCATTTGTATGCAAGTCAGTATGTGCTCACGTCAGGAGCGTGGATAAATAACCTATTGAATAATATACATATTTCTAATGGCTTGCACCCGGTTCTCGGCGAGATGTTGCTGTTCAAAAGCCAGCCTGGGCGGTTGAAACATATCATCTATGGCAACGGAAAATACGCCGTCCCGCGACGCGATGGGCATATTTTGGTTGGCAGTACGCTGGAAGAAACCGGCTTTGCAAAGCGTATCACTGATGCTGCCAAGCGGGAATTACATGATGCCGGTGCCGCCATGTTTGCCCCCTTGGCCAAGCTGCAACCCATAGGCCATTGGGCCGGTTTGCGCCCTGGCTCGAAAGACAATATTCCCTTGATTGATCGTCATCCGACTTGGGGAAATTGCTATATCAATACCGGACATTTTCGCTATGGGCTGACTATGGCGCCGGCTGCGGCCAAGCTGTTGCTGAGCAAAATCACCGGCGACAAGCCGCTTATTCCGCAAGAACCTTACACATACGCAAAGGTTAAATCATAAGTATTTGATTATATTGTATTATTTATTATAGACAAACCTTGTTCTGTCTCCTAGAATGAAGCTATGGAGAACCAACTATCACCTGTTGCTTTATATAACGCCGACGCCATCCCCGCGTTGCTGCGCGAACACGATATCTCGCTCACGCATCAACGCCTGCAAATTGGCCAAGTGCTGTTCGCTTGTTGCCAACACATGTCGGCCGATCAAATTTTGTCGCAAGTGAATAAAGAGCATCCGGAAACCTCTAAGGCTACGGTGTATAACACGCTGAAACTGTTTCTCGAAAAAGGTTTGGTGCGCGAAGTGATAGTTGATCCGACGCGCGTTTTCTACGACCCCAATATGTTGCCGCATCATCATCTGTACAATCTCGAAACCGGTGAACTCACGGATATCGACGCCGCCAGCGTGCAAGTGAACGGCCTGCCGCCGTTGCCGCCCGGTCTGCGTCAAGATGGTGTGGACATCATCGTGCGCGTACGTCCCGTCGCCTAGCTTTAGATGAAAAACGTAGCGAGCCGACTGAGTTTGAGTTGAGGAGCGGAAACGTACAATAAGTACATTGAGCACCGGAGACTCAAAATCGGCCGGCGCAGTAGTTTTTCAACAACTGCTAAGTTGTTTGCCCGTACCTTCCCCTCCGTTTATAATCCCCAGCTAAGCTGTTGTAGCTCAGTTGGTAGAGCAACTGATTCGTAATCAGTAGGTCGGAGGTTCGATTCCTCTCAACAGCACCAAATAATTTAACCACATAAAAGCAACCATGATCGTCCGCGATATCCTCGCCAACAAAGGCGGCAGCCTGTTCCACATCAGCCCGCAAAAAACCATGGCCGACGCCGTGGCATTGATGGTCGAGCGTAACATCGGCTCAGTGTTGGTGATGGATGGCGAAAAGATGTCCGGCCTGATTACCTTGCGCGAAGTGTTGCGCGGAACCAATAAGTTGGGCGATGGTTTTCTGAAGTCGAGCGTGACTGAAGTGATGAATGCAAAACCACTCAGCGTGTCGCCGGAAGACAGCGTCGATCACCTGCGCACCTTGATGACGGAAAACCATATCAGCCACACTCCGGTGATGGAAAATGGCAAACTGGTCGGGATTTTGTCGTTTCACGACGTCGCAAAAAAAGCCCTCAAAGACGCGAGCTTTGAAAATACATTATTAAAACAATACATAAAAAACTGGCCCGCAGCGCAATAGCAGCAGCAGAGCCAACGGCGGTGTCCACGCCACGTTTCAGCTAACACTAGAATCAATCCAATTCGCTTTTCCCGCAGCGCAGAATATTGCGTCGCAGAATGCCTGCGTAAACTTCTGTGGCGCGCGTGAAAGAAAATTGGTAATTGCGTAATAATTTCCTACACTCAAGTCATGCAACTATTATTTATTAAGCGAGCGCCATTATGTTGACAGCCAACGCACAACCTACCGCCAATCAACCGACCGAAACCTGGAGCGCACAGCGACTTGAACAAGCGCTGGCGGCGACCCATAAAGCACAAGCGGCGTGGGCGACCACCCAATACGAGCACCGCGCCCTGCGTATGACACGCACGGCAGAATTGCTGCGCGAACGGCGTGAAGAATTCGCCGCCATCATGACGGCAGAAATGGGCAAGCTCACCAAAGAAGCCCGCGCCGAAGTCGACAAATGCGCACTCAATTGCGATTACTACGCTGTCCATGCCGAGCATTTTCTGCAAGACGAAGCGATTCGCTCCGATGCGGGGAAAAGCTATGTTTCCTATGTTCCGCTTGGAATTGTTCTAGGCGTCATGCCGTGGAATTTTCCTTTCTGGCAGGTATTTCGTTTCGTCGCGCCGGCTTTGATGGCCGGCAATGGCGTAGTGCTCAAACATGCATCTAATGTGCAGCGTTGCGCGCAAGCCATTGAAGCGCTGTTACGCGACGCAGGATTTCCCGAACATTTATTTACCCATTTACCTGTCCGCGCAGATCAAGTGGCCGAGGTCATCGCGAGTCCGCACGTCCATGCCATCACACTCACCGGTTCGGAACCGGCGGGCAAATCCGTTGCCGCTGCCGCAGGCCTACACCTGAAAAAATGCGTGCTCGAACTCGGCGGTTCCGATCCGTTTATTGTGCTCGCCGATGCCGATCTCGATTTGGCGATAGAGCAGGGCGCGCAATCGCGCTACAGCAATTGCGGCCAATCCTGCATCGCCGCCAAACGATTTATTTTAGTGCCGGAAATCGCCGATGCATTTGTCGAACGCTTGAAACAAAAAATCGCCACGCTGAAAATCGGCGAGCCGACCGATGAAGCCACGCAACTCGGCCCGATGGCGCGCGAAGATTTGCGTGATGAATTACATTTGCAAATCAAAGAGTCTATCGCCCAAGGCGCGGTAGCCGCAGCGGGTTGTGCCCCGCTGGATAGGCCCGGCGCATTTTATGCGCCGTCGATACTCGATCACGTGGAACCGACAATGCGCGCCTATCACGAAGAATTTTTCGGCCCGGTGGCGATCGTGATACGCGCGCGCGACGAAGCCGACGCCGTGCGCATCGCCAACGACACCCGCTTCGGCCTCGGCAGCAGCATCTGGAGCCGCGATTTTGATCACGCGGAAGAAGTCGCGCGGCATATTCAGGCCGGTGCAACTTTCATCAACGGCTTGGTAAAATCCGATCCGCGCTTGCCTTTCGGCGGTATCAAAGCCTCCGGCTTCGGACGCGAATTGTCCTATCACGGTATCCGCGAATTCGTTAACGCTAAAACTATCTGGATGCGTGAAGGTGTATCCGAGCGCGAGCGGCGCGAGGGCGAACGGCGCAATGCGGAGCGACGCGAAGATGCGCAGTAGCATAAAAAAGTCACCGCATGCGGTGGCTTTTTTCAATGTAATAGCGAATGCGATTCGAAGAATGAAGTCCCTTCCCCCTCAAGGGGAAGGCTAGGATGGGGATGGGTGTATGTGTGACGCGCCCTACGAATAAACTCATCCCAAAAACATATCATAAGCAGGATTCCCGCTCTCATCCGCATACGCATAACCCAAGGTTTTCAAAAATTCCTTGAACGCCGATTTTTCTTTCGGCGGCACTTGCAGTCCGACTAATACGCGGCCGTAATCCGCGCCGTGGTTGCGATAATGGAACAAACTGATGTTCCAATTGTGTCCCATTCTATTCAGGAAATTCATCAACGCGCCGGGGCGCTCGGGGAATTCAAACCGATAGAGCATCTCGTGCGTCGCATTCGGCGCGCGGCCGCCGACTAAATGGCGCACATGCAGTTTGGCCATTTCGTTGTCGGATAAATCCAGCGCCTTTAATCCATCACGGCGTAATTCACTCAGTAATTTTTTCGTGTCGCTGGCCTGTTGCACCGACACGCCGACAAACACATGCGCCTCGCGCTTATCTGCGTAACGATAATTGAATTCGGTGATATTGCGTTTGCCCAGCAGCGAGCAAAAATGTTTGAAGCTGCCCGGTGTTTCCGGAATCGTCACTGCCAATATCGCTTCGCGCTTCTCGCCCAGTTCCGCGCGCTCGGCGACAAAACGCAGGCGGTCGAAATTCATATTCGCGCCGCAAACTATCGCCACCAGATTTTTATTTTTTATTTTTTCCCGTGCCGCATATACTTTCGCGCCCGCAATGCCGAGCGCACCGGCGGGTTCAACGATGGAGCGCGTGTCGTCGTACATATCTTTCATCGCCGCGCAGATGGCTTCGGTATCGACCAAAATAACTTCATCGACCAACTCGCGGCAAATGCGAAAAGTTTCTTCGCCTACTTGTTTTACCGCCACGCCATCGGCGAATAAACCGACATGCGGCAACACCACGCGCTTGTCCGCTTTGAGTGAACGATACATCGCATCGGCATCGACCGGCTCGACGCCGATGAGTTTGATTTCCGGGCGCAAACGTTTCACATACGCCGCGATGCCCGCCATCAATCCACCGCCGCCAATGGCGACAAAAATCGCTTCAATCGGCCCGTTGAACTGACGCAAAATCTCCATGCCGACCGTGCCTTGGCCTGCAATCACCAACCGATCGTCGAATGGATGTATGTATGTAAGCTTATGTTTTATAAGAAGTTTTTGTGAGTGCGCATATGCCTCGTCAAACGAATCGCCATGCAAAACAACTTTTGCTCCACGTGCAGCAACAGCATTCACTTTAATTTCTGGCGTGGTCGCGGGCATGACGATGATCGCGTTGCAGCCGAGTTTTTGTGCAGCCAACGCCACGCCTTGCGCGTGGTTACCCGCCGATGCGCAAATCACGCCGCGTTTGAGTTGTTCTTTGGAAAGATGCGCCATTTTGTTATACGCACCGCGTAACTTGAACGAAAACACTGGCTGCAAATCTTCTCGTTTCAACAACACGCGGTTTTGCAAACGCGCAGATAATTTCGCCGCTTCGTGTAACGGGCTTTCGATGGCGACGTCATAGACGCGCGCGTTGAGAATCATTTCGAGATAATCGGTCTTCATGGAATCTTGATATTTTTCAACGATATGAACAGAGACGAAAGAGTAACAGGAAACGCCGCTTTGCAGAAGGGAGCGCGTCCCGTTATGCTGTCGGCCTCAATCGGGAGAAACACATGACGCAAGACCAACTCAAACAAGCCGTCGCCAAAGCGGCGATCCACTACGTGCCGGATAACGCATTAGTCGGCGTCGGCACCGGCTCGACGGTGAATTTTTTCATTGCCGAACTGGCCAAAATAAAACATCGCGTACAAGGCGCGGTGCCCAGCTCCGAAGCCAGCGCCAAATTATTACGCTCAGCAGGCATCCCCGTGCTCGACCTGAATAACGTGTATGAACTCGCCGTCTATATCGACGGCGCAGACGAAGTCACCGAACACCGCGCCATGATCAAGGGCGGCGGCGCTGCGCTGACGCGTGAGAAGATAGTCGCAGCCGCAAGTAAAAAATTCGTCTGCATCGCCGATGCCTCCAAGCTGGTCGGTGTGCTCGGCAATTTCCCGCTACCGGTAGAAGTCATCCCCATGGCACGCAGCTACGTCGCAAGGCAGCTCATCAAGTTAGGCGGCGAGCCACGTTATCGCGAAGGCGTAGTGACCGATAACGGCAACGTCATACTCGACATCCACGGCCTGAAAATACTCAACCCCGTCGAAATGGAATCCGCTATTAACCAAATTACCGGCGTAGTGTGCAACGGTATTTTCGCGAGGAGGCCGGCGGATGTGGTGTTGTTAGGATCGAAAGATGGCGTGAGAACTATCTAGTTTAGGGTGCGCCGCGCGCACGCGTAAGGCTCATGGCATTATCCTCACGCGTCGGGTTCCTTATGTCCAAGCTCCTTCCCCCTTGACGGGGGAAGGTTGGG
>JAYVGF010000158.1:0-2391 GCA_043772415.1 Betaproteobacteria bacterium | reverse complement strand
CGCTCGATGCTGCCGAGTGTACTCATCGCGGCGGCTTCGGGATGAATGTGCGCCAATTGTTCCTTGCGATACGATTTATCCATGAGCAATTTAATCAAGCGCGGGTAGCTGGTGAACGGCGCGCCGTTGGGATGGTCGGTCGTCAGGAAAATGCGCCACGGGTCGTTGACCAATAAAAATATTTCCAGGCCAATGGCCCATTGCAGCGCGTTGACGAAATTCTGGTCGCGGTAGCGGAACGGCACCACGCCGCAACCGGCGTCGCATTCAATGTCCATCACCACATATTTTTTCGGACTACCGTATTTGGCATTCTTGAATTGGATCATGCTGTCACCGGACGCGGTAACGGTTTGCCCGAACATGATTTGTCCCACGTCGGCGCTGATATTTTTATTTTGGTTAATCGCTTCGGCGATGCGCGCTGCGCCAGAAGAAAATTTCTTGTCGCCTTCGGTGCCGTAACTGTGAAACTGAATATGCGTGATATGCATGGGCAAACCGTTGGCGGCCTTGATGGTTTCCAAAGTCGTATCGACATTGCCCGGCACACCGAGATTGCTGGCATGCACATGTAACGGGTGCGGGATGCCGAGCTCGTACACGGCGCGCGTGAGCGTAGTCAAAATTTCGCGTGGGGTGACGCGGTAATGGGTGTGCTGTTCGTCGATATCCAGTTTGCGCTGATTGAATTTGAACGCGCTGATGCCGCCGGGATTGACCACTTTGACGCCGAGCGCCTGCGCGCCGCTCACCGTCCAGCCGACATAATCATTGAAAGCCTTTTGGTCTTGCTTGCCTGCCAACATACGCAAATAAAAGTCGTCGCTGCCGAGCATGACGTAGGCACCTTTATCCACCATCGGTGTGTCGCCCATTTCCATATGCGCTTGACGCGCATTGGTCGGCAACATGGCCGGCTCGAAGCAAGCCGTGTAACCCATCTCGGCGTAGCGATAACCGGTGGTGAGCGTCGAAGGTGCAGCGTGGCCGCAGCCGCTGCGCGTGAGCTCGGTGCGCTCGACCAAATCGGCGCGATGGTCTTCCGGCAACATGGCGCGCGCGATATTCACTTTGCCGCCGCCGATGTGGGTGTGCATGTCGATGGCGCCCGCCATCACTACTTTGCCGCGCAGGTCGTATTCCTTATGGATCTTTTCACCGCCGGGCGAAGCAACGATTTTTCCGTCGAGGATATATAAATCCTTGATTACCCCATCGACATTGTTAGCGGGGTCAATGACGCGGCCGCCAGTGAGTTTAATCAGCATGTCTGCCTCGCCAGGATTTTTCAATGGCAAACACGACTTGCTCGACGCTGGGTAATAAAGTTTCGCGCAATTTGCGTAAAGGCAGCGCGACGATTTTATCGCTGCGGTAAAAATGGCCGGCATGGTCAGCGCCGGGTGTGGCGATGGGGATAAACACTTGCGTGCCTTTTGCAGGCTTCATGCCGACGCGGCCTAATAAGATAGTGGGAATTTCGTTCACAGGCGCTGCGCGCCTTTCATCAAAGCTATTCACCCATAGCAGCGCATCGGCTTCGCCGCTATCGAGTAGGCGCCGGGTAGAAAAATGTACGGGATCAAATACCGGCTTGCCGCTGGCGAAGCTGGTGCGGATGGGAAAGCCGCTTTGCCAGGTGTGAACTGAGTTAGCTGTTATATCGGCGTCGGTGCCGCCGAGCGGCAAACCGGCACAGCGGGTTTTTTCATTTAAAGCTTTGATTAACTCGGCCAAACTTTGTACGGCGAGATCGGCGTGAGGAAAATTCAGGTCAGCGGCCGACCAGCAAAACACGGCATATTGTGCTGCGCGTATTTTTTCCAATAATTTTTTTAAGGCAGCGATTTTAATGCCGCCGACTTGTTCAGCCTGCAAAGTATTCCCTGCAAGCAGGGCATGCAACGCAGCGCCAACTTCGCCTAGATTTTCGTTTGGGCATTTGATGATGGTCGGCTTGCGACCATCGAGCGCAACGCCAGCCTGCGTATTTTTTACTTCGCCCAGATAAATGATTTCGCGCGCTGTCGTATCTAAGTCAACCAACGAATCCTTATTCCATACCAAGCGTTCAAACAAACGCGGAAAGCGGCTGATCGCATCGGTGCCGAAAAAAATAATCAGATCGGCATGGTTTTTCACTTCAGCAAAAGTCGTATTCACAAAACCGGAATCCTGCAGCACCAGCACATTGCGCATTTTGCTTTCGGAATTCATGTGATCGAAGGTCGCGCCGCAGGCATCGCCGAGCTGCATCAGCGCGCGCATGCCTGCTACGTCGGTCGAGAGTCCGCCGAATAAAGGCTGCACTGATTTACGCAAGATGAGAGCGGCGGCCTGGATCGCTTTTTCTAAAGTCGTATCGACGCCGTTCAATTGCGGCTTGCT
>JAYVGF010000157.1:0-2288 GCA_043772415.1 Betaproteobacteria bacterium | reverse complement strand
AGGGACTCGAACCCTCACGTTGTTGCCAACACTGGATTTTGAGTCCAGCGCGTCTACCAGTTCCGCCACCCCGGCAAGAGGTGAGGAACGGATTATCCGCGAATTGTGGCCATTCGGCAAGGCACAGCTTGAGAGCCGCGCAAGTTTATGAATAATAACGGCTGCGCATCCTTTCGCAATAGGCTTTTAGTTGTGGATATTTTTCTGCGTGCTGTTTCAATGGTGAATCTACTGGCACCCAGACCAGGTTGGCGAGAAACGCGTAGGCGGTCGCGTCGAGCGTACAGGGCTCGCTGCCCATCATATAAGGCTTGTTGCCGAGAAAATCCGCTAGCGCGGTGATATCGCGTTTGCCGATAGCGTGAATTTCTTCCGGCGTATGGCGCCCCATGCCGTGACCGTGCAACTCCTTGATTAATCCGCGTCGCGCAAGAGTAGGCACGATCCATTTCAGCGGCACCGGCATATTGCCGAAAAACGCCGCCTCGGTTTTTGCCCATCCCGTCGGATCGACCCAACGAGTATGCAGCACCGACCAATAAAGGTTTTCTTCCAAAAGGCGCTGAAACGCGAGTGCAGTGGCCTTTTGTTCCGGGTTGAGCCAACCATCGAGCTTGTCACCGTAGGTGGTTTTAAGATAATCGATGATGAACGAGGTGTCGGCGATAATTTTGCCGTTGTCGTTGATATAGGGCATTTTCCCCTTGGGCGCTTTTTGCAAATCTTTCATATTAGGCGCGGGAATCTCAAATGGCAGCGCCGTCATGCGCAAATAATTTTCCAATTTCATACAAAACGGGCTGGCGTTAGGCAGGCCGAAAGCGGGTTCAAATTGATAGACTTTAATCATGGCGTTTGTCTCTTATTTGTGAAGATGTAATTATGCGCGCTGGATGATTTACGTGGCAAGCCCATGATTCGTGACCCGAGTTAGCATGGTGGGTACGATGATTTTATGTACAGGGACGACGAAAAATAAATACACACGACCCAGGTTGTTGCGGACGTGAACCACGGTAGAAACTGCGACCGAATTATGCGCAATACCCGCGAGTTTGCAGACTGAGACTCTTGCATTGAGGTGTTTATCTGAATCACCCAGAATGATTTCGTTCTCGTTGAGAAACAGCAAAGTAAAAATCCCGATTCGATCGCCTACTTTATAGTCGCTGGCTGGCTTAGTCGGTTTGATATCAGATAAATGGCCCAGATTTTTTAGGCCAACCAACGTGACTACGCGATTACGAATCGCCATCAGTGTGTTGACCCACCCCGGTGTTTTGGAGACGACGTCAAGATAGATTTCCAGCGCAGACTTAGACGCAGATTCGATGGGCGTTTCGTAACAATCATAAAAGTAGGCGCCAGGAATATGGCGGCTAATTTCGCTGTTCTTTGGGACATCAATAGCTGTGACGTTTGATGGCATGAAACTAATTTCCTCTGTTAATTAATGGCCATAAAGTATGGGTGAATCGCTCCTACCTATTATTGCGAAGCTGCGGCCACTCGCGATTGCCATATTACGAATAGCGGCGCACCGACAATTTCCAGCGCAGTGAAGGCAATAAACGGTATCGGCGGCATGCCGACAAAAACCATCGAAAGCAATCGCCCCACGCCGCCGAGAAAAATCATTATCCATAATACGCGGTATAGCACGGTGTGCTGCTCGATGTTGGGTATCAGCCAGAACACCGCGAGGCCGAGCCCTAACCAAAGGCCGCTCAAGAACCGGAGATTGCCATCGAGCAGGGCATTGGTGGGCAGGCCTACGGCTGCGTATAGCGGATCACTAACACCGAACATGCCGATAACCCCGGTGATAAGCGGCACAGCGCCAAGTATGCCTGTTGCAATTTGTAGTGGTAGTTTTGGCATGATTTTTCGAATGTTTAAGTTCGTGCTAAGGCAACACGCCGTAACCCGCAGCGATAAGAAATGGCGAAGTGATAAGCGCAGCCCAAAATGGCGATTTCGGAAATGCAGCGACGCCGATAAGTGCTGTGAAAAAAGAATAAATGCCGAGAATTTTGAGCAAGGGGAGATCGCCGACAGCCACGGCATGGATCGCGACATGCCCGGCAAGCATGAGTAAAGGACCAAAAATAAGGAACCAAAATGCGGTTCGTCTGACTTCGGGCACATAGAATTTCCCTATGAAGCCGGCAGAAATCGCATCAGCAATGGGGGATTTGAATTTGACTAGGCCAAAAATAATATGGCCAATCCCGAGCGCGAACATAAACCATGCGATTGCGTTTGCCATGTCTTGAAGCTCCTGGGTT
>JAYVGF010000156.1:0-3252 GCA_043772415.1 Betaproteobacteria bacterium | reverse complement strand
GGCGTCGCCGCCGCCACAGCGGCCAGTGGCAGCAGCGCGTTAAATGTGCACGTATTGACCTTGCTGCTGATAACCGCCGCATTTCTCGGCAACCTGACTAATTTTTTCATCGGCCGCTATCTTGGCCCGAAAATTTTCAGCAAACCGCGAGACTCCATTTTCCTCAAGCAGGAGTACCTCGACCGGACCCACGTATTTTTTGAAAAGCATGGCGGCAAGACTATCGTGCTGTCGCGCTTTGTCCCTATCATTCGCACCTACGCGCCGTTTGTTGCTGGCATAGGCAATATGTCGCGCTCGCAGTTTGCGTTGTTTAATATTGTCGGCGCGGTCGCCTGGTGCGGCTCGCTGATTTATGCCGGCTATTTTTTCGGCAATTTGCCTTGGGTAAAAAAGAACCTGTCGCTGGTCATCATCGGCATTATCATTTTGTCCGTCCTGCCCGCTATCATTGAATATTTTCGCAGCAAGGCCAAAGCAGATTAAATGGACGAATTGCTGCAGAACCCATTATTCCAAAGCGTCATCCTGCCATTTATGGTGGCGTTGATCGCGGCTGAGTTGTTCCAACGCTTGAAGTTATCCGGTCTCGCCGTCATCGCTGCGTTTTGTGCAACCTTGTTTTTCACCAATGATTCCGTTTTCTGGCCGCTCACCGCGATTCGTAAATTAGTAGTAGTCGCCCTGGTAAGCGGCGTGCTGGCGTTTGTCTTCGATATGTTCCTGAAAAAAAACCGTTTCACTTTTCTTCTGGCGCCCGTGTTGGCGGCGCTCGCCGCATTATGGGTATTGTCATCGTCATTCTCGCAAGTGGAGCCGCAACATAAATGGCAAATCATCGGCGGCATCGTGTTGTTTGTTACCTGGATAGCGGCAGCCTGCGATGGTTTGTGCGAAGATTCAGTCCAGGCCGGCGCCGCAGGCTGGGGGCTAGGTCTAGGGGCGGGGTTGTCAGCCTGGTTGGTGTCGTCTTCATTGCCCGGCATGTTCGCCTCCTCGGTAGGCTGCGCTTCCGCTGCTTATCTTTTTATCCAGATCTTTAGCGATCAGCGTTTACCTACCGGCCGAATTTATGTGTTCCCCGCCAGTTTGATCACTGGGCTGGCGGCGGCAGCGGCAGTTATGCTGGGTAAATTACCGTGGGTGGTATTGCCTGCGCTGGCTGTTATTCCGTTACTTGCGCGCATTTCTTTTTCAAAAAAAAATTCAGTTCGCCAGCAGGCGCTGATTGCATGGACGTTGGCTTCTATCCCTGCAGCCGTTGCAGTGTTTGCCGCTTGGTATGGATTCAGTTTTAATCCGCTGAGCTGATGTCTCAGGCATTTTTGGTATAAAGCCAGGTCCATTTTTTTGTTAGTCTAGATTAAAGAAAATTCAATATAATCAAATAGTTACATTAATCGCACAAGGTCTAGCCATGTTGATGTATCGATTGCTTTTACTATCGTTTACCGCCTCTGCATTATTGCTAACAGCGTGCGCGCAGCTCACGTCGCAGGCTGCTAGTAGGACGCCTGTACTTCGATTAGATGATACCGCCACGCCATTGCGTTATGTGGCGCGCTTGGTCATCGATCCTGCGCGGGATGATTTCGACGGTGAAATCAGTATTGATATCCGTATCAACCGGCCCAGCAAAATTATTTGGCTGAATGCGACTGCGATTACCGTTTCGGCAGCAAACATCGAGTTGCAGTCGCCGACGGCAATCGTCGCGCTCAAGCCCATCGCCGGCGGTGATGATTTTGTCGGCTTGCAAGCGGAAACTATTTTGCCGGCGGGCAATGCCAAAATCACTATTCAATATCGCGGCAAACTGGAGCCGCTCGCCACGTACGGTTTATTCAAACAAAAATCCGGAAATGATTTATATGTCGTCTCGCAATTCGAAGCTTATGACGCGCGACGCGCATTCCCCTGCTTTGATGAGCCGGGTTGGAAAACGCCGTGGCAAATCACGCTGGATGTTCCGGCAGATTTAGTGGCGGTGAGTAACACTCCGCAACGCGCGGAAGAAAGACTGCCTGACAACTGGAAGCGCGTCAGTTTTGCACCGACTCCGCCTTTACCGGCTTATCTAATTGCCATGGCGGTGGGCCCGTTCGACGTGGTCGATGGCGGCACAGCGGGAATGAAAAATACGCCGCTACGTTACCTCACTCCTAAAGGCCGTGGCGCTGAAGCCAACTTTGCCAAGGAAAACACTCCGCGAGTATTGGCTTTATTGGAAAATTATTTCGGCTCGCCTTATCCGTATGAAAAGCTCGATAGCGTGACCATTCCGCAGACCGTCGGTTTCGGCGCGATGGAAAATGTCGGCATGATTACTTATGCCGGTAATTTACTGCTGGCGAAACCGCACGAAACATCGGATAAATTCAAACAAGATTACGTCAGTGTCGCCGCGCATGAAATATCCCACCAGTGGTTCGGCAATCTGGTGACCATGAAGTGGTGGGATGATGTTTGGTTGAATGAAGCTTTTGCTACCTGGTTAGGCAGCAATAAAATCACTTACCAATTCAACCCGGCGTGGGATGACGGCTGGGGTCGCGTAAAAGAACGCCAGAGTGCCATTTATTTGGATCGTTTGGCTTCCACGCGTCGCGTGCGTAATCCGATAGAGAAAAAAGACGACATTTGGGCGGCGTTCGACGATATTACTTATCTCAAAGGCGGCGCGGTATTGGAAATGTTTGAGGCCAGCTTGAAGCCCGACAAGTTTCGCCAGGGCGTGCGCCTGCACATGAAAAACCACGCCAACAGTAACGCCAGCATGGAAGATTTTGTCGGCGCGTTGTCCACTGCATCAGGTGAAAAAAACCTGGTTGCCGCCTTCACCGGTTTCATCGAGCAACCCGGCGTGCCTTTGATCGACGCAAAACTAGAATGCAGCTCGAACGCAAATACCGCACCGGTATTGGTGTTGCAACAGTCTCGTCTGGTTCCCGCCGGCTCTAAAATTGAGGCGGTGCAAAAATGGAATACACCTGCGTGTTTTAGATTTTCGCAGAACGGCGCCGTGCAAGGTCAATGCGCTGATGTACCTAATGGCACATCGCGTGTGACGCTTAACAACGTCAAGGGTTGCCCGGATTGGTTAATGGGCAACGCCCAAGGCGTCGGTTATTACGTCACCCGTTACGATAATGCTTTGCGTGAGCGGTTAAAGCAAAATGCGTCAAGCTTGCCTGCGCCGGAAGCGATAGCATTGTTGAGCGATGCAGCCATCTTGACGCAATCCGGTTTGCA
>JAYVGF010000155.1:0-10043 GCA_043772415.1 Betaproteobacteria bacterium | reverse complement strand
AAGCGCCGGATAAATATGCGCCGCAATACGGAGGCTTTTGTGCCAATGGTGCGACCTATGCGATGAAGTGGGGCGGCGAAGCGGACAATTATGAAATTTATAACGACCGATTATTTATTTTCGGCGGGCAAAAATCGCATGATTATTGGACGATGGATAAGGCGAAGAATGTGGAGTATGCCGACGGCTATTGGAAAAATGAAATGAAAGATTCCAGTGCACGTCTACAAACCTGGAAGCGCTTGGTGTTTCGCGTGCCGCATTACAAATCGGGCAAGGAGCTCGAAGCTGAATGGCAGACGAAAAAGAAATCCTGAACATTTATTTACACAAGCTATAAACGAAGTAATGAACTATCAATAAGCCGTCTTGCCGAATGAGTAATACCGGCTTGCGGAGATCGACCAAGTTGCAGGAATACTTTTTGAGGATAACTATGAAGTCGTGGAAAAAATTATTACTGGTTCTGGGTGTCAGTTGCGCCGCGTTTACTTCAGCGCATGCGGCAGACACGTCGGCTATGACGGCCAAAGCAACCTTCGCCGGCGGCTGCTTCTGGTGCATGGAGCCGCCATTCGACAAACTCGATGGCGTGATTTCGACCACCTCGGGTTACACCGGCGGGCAAAAACTGAATCCGACTTACGAAGAAGTGTCGGCCGGCCGCACCGGTCATACTGAAGCCATGCAAATTGTGTACGACCCGAAAAAAGTCAGCTATGAAAAATTACTTGAGACGTTTTGGCATAACGTCGATCCGACGGTAAAAGATGCGCAGTTTTGCGACCACGGCAATCAATACCGCACGGGGATTTTTGTTCACGACGAACAACAAAAACTCGCGGCGGAAAATTCAAAAGTAGCATTGGATAAATCCAAACCGTTCAAGGCTTCGTTGGTAACAGAGATTACCGCGGCCACGCAATTTTATCCGGCAGAAGATTATCATCAGGATTACTATACGAAGAATCCGATACGCTATAAGTTTTATCGTAACGGATGTGGACGCGATGCGCGCTTGAAAGAATTATGGGGCGATTTAGCGGGTAAATAAATTATTTAATATAATCAAATAGTTACATAAATATCAAACATGTATAAATTACAAGTACAAGAAGACAACGGCGAATGGAACGACGTGAAATCGGCCGAAGGAAATTTGCTCACCTTTAGCCAAGAGCCTGACGCCCGCGCCAAGCTGGAAGAATTATTTCCGGTGCTGGTGAAAATGGAAAAGTTTGCAGCGGGACCGAAACGTACGCGCGTGTTGGTGATGTTGCGCGAGATGGATGACGAAGAAGAAAAAAACAAGGATCGTTAAGTGATGATCCTTCGATTGGTGGTTGCCCTATACCCATCCCCACCCTAACCGTCCCCTTGAAGAGAGGGGATTAAGCTTGTGGGCGATTCGCCAGCGTTTTTTGTGCAGGCGGAACCGGTGGCGGTTGTTGCAGATTATCTATCATGCTGCTCATCGCGCTATCGACCATCGCATCGTCCGGTATGATTTCTGCCTCGCCATTGCGCAGTTGCGCTGACAAGGCTTGCGGTGAAATCGATATCGGCTTGTGTCCCGCACCGCCGCTGAAACCTTGGTGATTGGTAAATAAGTAAATGCCTTTTAGCGGGCTGACCCAAGTCAGGCGCGCACGGTTGGCGCTGCCGTCATCCATTTTGAATTCCACCCATGCGCCGCGTTTCATGTTCGCGACGATTTGGTCGAAGTCGTCGGCGCGAGCGATGACCAGCGAACGATCTTCTTCATTCAAACGAATTTCCACCATATTGACATTGTCTTGCGACACATGGCGTTTGACGAACTTGGAAACATTGCCAGCTGCGTCCACCGATTCCTGTGTTTCGACTTTGGTCTGGCTGCCCTCGCGTGCGGAGAAGGCCGTCGGCGCGTCTGCAAAGGAAACATTTTTAATAGTGGATTCTTCCTGCGGTATGGCTGCAGGACCTTGGTTCAGTATGGAACGCGTGGCGACGCTGAGTTCGGGATTATTCGTACGCAGGCCGGCTTTTACGGCAACGGAATGGCAGTCCACCAGCGCCGTTAAAAATTGATCGCGCAGCGTCGGCTGCAAATTGGCAACATTCATGCCTTCTTGCAGACGCTTGAGCATATACGGCAATAATGAAACCAGTTTTTTACGCTCGTCGCTATTCGCTTTAGGCGTAATGCTCCACACCAAATCATCCATAGTGGAGATCAAGCCATTCCATTGCTGGCTTTCATCGCCGTGATCGGCATAGGTGATGGCCATGGCGGTGGACCACGGCCCGTTCAGGAAAGCTTCAACCGGCTGCGGTAATTGCGCACCGACAGTACGGCGCAGCACTTCTTTGTGCGACATCAGGTTGCCGATTTCCAGCTTCTCGCGTTCTTCTACGACTTTGGTTGAATGTTCGTTTACCTTGACGGCATCGGCCGTATCTTTTTCCAGATACTGTTCGAAGTCGGCCAGCACTTCGATAAATATTTCTACATCGCTATCGAATTTTGCCAATACTTTTTCCACGGCGGTTTCGATTTTTTTGTACATGCGGTCTTCGCGCGCAGTGTGGGCGTCGATACCGATGGCGGAAGCGGCTATAGTGTCAATCAGCTTACGTGCGGGATGCGATTTGCTGGCGAAAAAGGCTTTGTCGAGGATGGCGACTTTCAAAATCGGGATCTGCAAGCGCCCTAGCAGCGCGCGCACTACAGCGGGAATACGTCGATCGCCCAATACGTAATCGAACAGCATGGCGATGATGTCGATAGTCATCGCATCGACCTGACCGAGATTGTCGGCAATCGGCGTATTGCGGATTTCGTGCAGCACGTTGATCGAGCCGGATGCCACCGCGGCGGCAGTCGCCTCGTCACCGATACCAATTTGCTGCGCTAGCGCGCCCCAATCACCATGCTGAATATTGTTCAGCGCTTCCATCGGTGTGGCGCCGGGCATTTGCATGCTGCCATCGTTAGGCCGGCGTGCGTGCGAGCGTAATTGCGCGCCCAGTGGCGTTTGCATAGGCGCGCCCGGCGTACGCAGCTGCGTGTGCAAAGGCGTGTTCATCTGTCCGTTGGGGCGATGAATCTGCGTTTGCATGCCTTGCGGCGTTTGTTGAAACGCGACTAGTTGCTGTAATTGAGCAAATAAATCAGGCGAGGCAGTAACGCTGTTATCCACTTTCGGCGGCGGGTTGACTTGCGTGGAACCCGGCGCGCGGTGGCTGGCGTAGGAGCGCGAAGGTTGCGGCGAGCCGGCGGAGAACTGGATTTGCGGCAACACGCCGTTCTGTATCAGGTGCCCGTTGATTTTAATGTAGAGGTCTTGAATTTCCGGCGTCAGGTGTTTTTCCAGGCCGTTATAAAACGCGGTTTTAGCCTTGAGACCCAATTGCATTTCCGTCGTGGCCTGCTGAAGCGCGGTAAAAATGGCATCCGGTCCGAGTGGATTGGCCGGCAGTTCCAATTCAGGTTTGTCCATCATCTTGCCGACGCGACGGGTGAGGGCAGTCAATTCTTCGCCGCAAGCTTCGCGCACATTTTTGGCCGACTTGCCGACGGCGAGGTCTTCGTCCTGATCGTCTTTATCGACTAAGGACAGGCTATTGAGTCCGCTGCGCTCAGCTGCATTCTGTTTTTTGGCCGGCTTGCCGGCGAGCTTGGCGCTGAATTCGTCGAGCATGGCCCATTTGAACGAAAACGGGAACGCCGATTTTTTGGTTGAAAGCGCGGTGCTGGCTTCTTTGAGGCCGTTGCGCGCTTCGCGATCCAGGCTCACGTCGGATTGCTCCAGTAACTCCGCTTCGAGTTTGTTGAGGACCTCGGGCAAGGCGCCGGAAATTTGCGCGATGAGCATCTCGCGGCAGGTGTTCAGAAGTGGGGCGAGTTGATTATTGCTCATGGAAAGTTTGCCTTGAAGCGGACGGCAGGGCATCGCTGCACATGGCTTGTCTTGCTCAAAGGTCTAATCGATTAATTTAATGCGTCTAGCCTATTGGAAAACCCGCTATGGCGCAAGCAAAAGGGCTGAAGCCATCCCATGGTTTTGGGGGCTTGGTTGCTGTTTTTTTTGATAAATTTGCCATCTGGGGCTTGCCAAACGCCCCTTCATACAGGCATATTTGTGACATGGTTCACAAAATTGCAATCTGCGGCTTGGCAGAGTGGGGCGGCGGTTTGTTTCCCGATAAAAATTGACGACTGGAGAACTAACATGGGCCTGAAGTTCCGTTTGGATGACTTATCCCCCGCCGAAGCATCATTGATCGCCTGGCAATTCGGCTTCGACGATGACGACGATCCCTTCTTGCCGACGCTGTGGCAAACCATCGCCCGCGCCTGGGTGTCGGACGCCGGGCCTAAAAGCAGCGCGCGCAAGAAAACCCAGCACTTGAAACATCTCGGCGCCAGCGGCGCTTACCCCGACGAAGTCGCGGTGTATATGAAATTCAAATCGGGAGAAGGCGAATCTTATTGGTTGGATATGTTGCGCAGAGCCGGGCTGGCGGATCGTCGCCAACGCAGCGGGTCGGCAGAAGTAGAACGTCGGCGTCGTGCATCGTAAGTATTTGATTATATTGAGTTTTTTATTATTTTTATTTAGCGGTTATCGGCGCAACCACTTTCACTGGGGAATACAATATGTTTGCAGGGAGTCGTCCCAAAGATCTGGGTGTCCGCGCCGGTAAACTCAAAACTTGCCCGAATAAACCGAATTGCGTTTCGAGCCAAGTGGAGGCGTCTGACGCGCATTACACCGCGCCGCTACATTTTAGAGTCTCTGCCAGCGACGCGCTGGCGCGCATCAAAAAAATCATCGCCACTATGCCGCGCACGCAAGTGGTCGGTGAAGCGCCCAATTATATTTATGCGGAATTCAAAACCAAGCTGATGGGTTATGTCGATGACGTGGAATTTTTTGTCGATGAAAATGCGCATGTGATTCATGTGCGCTCGGCATCGCGTTTAGGCTATCGCGATTTCAACGTGAACCGCGAGCGTATCGAAGCGATACGCCAGCAATTCAGCGGAAAATAATCAGCCGCCACCACGGTGAAAATAGCGGTCGAAACGACGCATGAAAGCGGCGCGTTGCTCGTCGCTGAAATGTTCGAATACAAATCCCACTTGCGTACGCGGTAACGAGAGCAAACCGGTGATGCGCCGTTGTTGTTCTTCACCCAGCGTGATCAGCACGCGTCGTTGTTCCTGAAAAATTTCAATCACGTTGGCGTTGATACGCGATTCATATGGCACGATAGCGGCCGGCAACAAGCGAAAAAAATCCGCGTGGTTGATGCTCATGTCCAGCGTGAATTGGTTAGAGTGATTCATGTTGCCTTAGTGGTGAACCCAAACGAAGTGACGTGAACGATTGCAAAAAAAATCCGCTGGCGCTGTTTTGATGTCCTTTAGCCTACTCAGCGGATGTTATCTAACCATTTGATTATATTGAATATTTTAGCCGCCCGCAATCGGCGGCCAAATGGCTAATGCGTCGCCTTCGTGCAATTTTTTGCCCTGCCATTCGAGCGGATAAATATACACGCCATTCAACAACACCAGATGTACCCACTCCGCCGGCAATTTGTAACGATCGATAATTTGCGTGATCGTGGTCTGTTCGTCGATCTCGATAAACGTTTCATTACGCACCGAAGGCTGCGGTAAAAAATCCGTTAGCATGGCGTAGAGTTTGAGTTTAATTTTCATGTGTTCACAGTTTAGCGGTGGATTGCGCCTGCGCTTGCGCCAGATACGCTTCCATCACACGTGTCGGATCCTTGAGCAAAGTGTCTTTCCACGGGCCGAGTTTGGTTTGGCTTTGGATCAGGCCGCGCAGCACGCCGACATGCTGCGTGAGGCCGACGCTGGTCGCGCCGACTAACACATCGTCCTTGAATTCCAAGTGCATGTATTTGAAATTGTCGTTGTCTTTGAGTTCCACCGATTGTCCGCCATCTGCGCCCCACCAGCGGCCGAACGACGATGAAATCAATCCGAGCGTATCAAGCACGTTGATGGCGAGGCTGCCTTGCGATGTGGTCGGCTTGCCCGCCATATTCAGCGCGGCAATACGCGCTTGGTCGGCAGCGTTGGGTTGAATCGCATTGACCAAGGTTTTGTCGGTCGAGAAATCTTTCGCTTCGGCCACGTCGCCCGCTGCATAAATATCCGCGACGTTGGTTTGCATGCTGTTGTTCACCAATACGCCCGCTGCGGTTTTTACCTCGGTGCCTTGCAGGAAACCGATGTTGGGTTTCACGCCGGTGGCGCTGATAATTAAATCAGCCGCGATTTTATCACCGGTGCTGAGGTTCGCCACCAGCGCGCCGTCGGCGCCTTTTTCTATCGAGTTCACTTTCGCGCCGGTGTGTACCGCTACACCTTTTTTCTCGCACCATTGCTTGATCATTTTGCCCGCGCCTTCGGTCATCATGCGCGGCACCATGCGGTCGCCCATTTCCACCACGGTGAGCTTCACACCGCGCGCAGCGAGCGATTCCATGATGATGCAACCGATAAAGCCAGCGCCCATTTGCAATACGCGCGCGCCGGGTTTGGCGATGGTCATGATTTTGCGCGCGTCATCCAAGGTCCAGCATGGGTGTATGCCGGGCAAATCAATGCCGGATATTGGCGGCGCGACCGGATGCGACCCGGAAGCGATGAGAAGTTTGTCGTAGCTATGTTGCGCGCCGGATTCGAGGGTGATTTTTTTCGCGCCGGTATCGACGCGGCTCACTTTGCCGACAACGTTATTAATTTTCATGTGGGCAAAATGATCGTTGCCTTTGCGCAAATGCGTGCCTTGTTCGTTGATATTACCCATAAGCAAATAAGGAATCGCCATGCGCGAGTAAGGCGGCTCGGCTTCGCTGCCGATCATGGTGATGTTGCCTGCCGGGTCGGCTTTACGCAGCGTTTCGGCGGCGATGACGCCGGTAGGGCCGTTCCCGATGATGAAGTAGTTCATAGATATCTCCTTGTAATTTGTTATGGAAGCTCTGCTTAAGTCCGATATCGTCGCAATACGTCGTTGCGAACAAAAAATAGCTCCTTACATATCAAACCATATGCGGCGTCGCTATTTTTTGTTCGCGCGCCGGTTTTATAAAAGCGCATTGTTTAGATCTCGAACTTAATCAGAGCTTCCTTATGTAGGCATTCTATCGAATTTCATAAAACAACAGGGGCGGTGATAAGCCGCCCCTGTGTGTGTTGAAGCTTCCGCATTGTTGCTGCGGTTACATCAAATGATTACAGGCCGAGACGTTGCTTGGTCGCTGCGGTGAGCGTACCTTCCGGTGTCCAGCCGCGCGCTGCGTAGTATTGCGGCAGCATCTTGCCCAGCTCGGCTACTTTGCCTTTGGAGCCGCCGGTTTTACAGGCTTCCGTCAGCAAACGCTTGGGCAGGTTATCGTCTTTGGCGGTGAAGCCCGCTGCGTTGTTGAACTCGCGCTCCATATTCCAGATGCGCTCGCCGACCACATTCAGCTTGTCCATCGACCATTCGCCGGGAATGGCCGATTGCAATTGCGGTTGCAGGTCAGCCAAGGTCCAGGCGAAAGTGGTGAATACGCAGATGCCGGCAGAATCAAATACGGCCGTTGCGTCTTGGAAAGCTTTAACCAATTCGGCTTTGCCTTCGGTTGCTAATGGGTCGGTTTTGACTGGGATGCCCAACACTTCGGAAGCGATGGTGTAGCCGCGCAGATGGCAAGCGCCGCGATTGGATGTGGCATAAGCTAAACCAATACCTTGAATCGCGCGTCCGTCGTAAGCCGGGAATTCCTGGCCTTTAACCGACATGGACAATTCTGGATGACCGTACTTCTCGCACAGACGCTTGGAGCCGAGGCCGATGATTTTGCCGAAGCCTTCATTGGCGGCGGTCATCTCAACAAACTTGACCAGCGCTTCTGCGGAACCGAATGGGGCTTTGACGCCCATTTCGGCCTCGGTAATGACGCCCATTTCATACAACTCCATCACCGCACCGACGGTGGCGCCGAAGGAAATAGGATCGAAGCCGTCTTCATTACAAATAAAGTTAGCGTAGGTCAGCGCTTCAAGGTCATCTACGCCGTTGGCGCAACCCAAGGCCCATGCTGCTTCATATTCCAAGCCGCCGGACGCGCCCCAGTATTTCGGGCTGTTCTTCACCGAGAAATGCGTCTCGTCGATTTTGGAAATACGGCCGCAGGCAATGGTGCAACCGAAACAAGCCGCGTTAGCGATCAGATTCGATTTGCCGTCGGTAGGGCGCTTTTCAATCATGGCTTCTGCCGAGATTTTTGAGCCGCCTTCGAACTGGTTGTCGCGATGATTGCGTGTAGGCGAAGCGCCCATTTCGTTGATCACGTTCATCAATACTTGGGTACCGAACTTGGGCAGACCTTGGCCGGTAACGGCGTTGTCGGCCAATACTTTTTTGGCTGCGAAAGTGGCTGCCATGAAAGCTTTGCCGTCTTTTACGCCCAAGCCTTTCGTGCCGCGCACGCAAACGGCTTTCAGGTTCTTCGAGCCCATCACGGTGCCCACGCCCGAGCGTCCGGCTGCGCGGTGCAGATCGTTCACCATGGCGGCATACAACACACCGTTCTCACCGGCACGTCCTATAGACGATACGCGGATTTGCGGGTCTTGATGCTTGGCTTTGATCATACCTTCGGTGTCCCAGGTGGTTTTACCCCACAACCAGGCTGCGTCGAGCAATTCGGCTTTTTCGTTTTGGATACTCAGGTAAACCGGCTTAGCCGATTTGCCTTCGATAATTACCATGTCCCAGCCCGCAAACTTCAGTTCCGCGCCAAAGTAGCCGCCGGAATTGGAGCAGGCAATCGCGCCAGTCAACGGACCTTTGGTGATAACGGAATAACGGCCGCCGGTGGAAGCCATGGTGCCGGTGAGTGGGCCGGTGGCCAAAATCAATTTATTTTCAGGCGAAAGCGGATCGACTTTCGGATTGACTTCGCTGACGAAGTATTTGGTAGCGAGACCGCGTTGGCCAAGGTACTGGTCGGCCCATTGCATATTCAGCGGCTCAGAGGTGCAGGTGCCTGTGGTCAGGTTCACGCGTAAAACTTTTTGGGTCCATGACATAATATTTTCTCCTGTAAGAGTGTCGGATTACGCGCGCACGGCGGTGTCGAGTTTTTGCGCCCATTGACGCATTTTGTCGAGCCCGGTCCAGTCGGCATCGATGTAAGTGATGGCGCCGGTAGGGCAGGCTTGTGCGCAGGCAGGGTCGCCACCGCACAAATCGCATTTCATGACTTTGCCGGTGTCGTGGTTGTAGTTAATCGTACCGAACGGGCAGGCAATGGTGCAGACTTTGCAACCTACGCAGACGTCATCGAGGACGATTTTGGCGCCAGTGTTCGCGTCGACCTTAATCGCTTCTACCGGGCAAGCATGCAAGCACCAGGCTTCCGCGCACTGCGTGCAAGTGTAAGGAACCTTGCGGCCTTCGTGGTGGAAGTCGAAAACTTTGATGCGTGATTTGGAAGTATTGAAAACGCCTTCCTTTTCGTATGAACAAGCCATTTCACATTGCAGACAGCCAGTGCATTTGGCGGGGTCGATATGCAGCGATTTTTGCATGGTTCCTCCTGAAAAAATTTTTGAAATTCTGTTGTGATAACCCGATGTAATAAAAAGCAATAGTCATGCCATAGAGATATCCTTACATTTAAGGGGTTGATTGTATAATCTTCTCGTATTAGGTCGCCGTAATTGCCAGCGAAATCAATACTCAGTCCTGCGCTATTCCTGTGGCAAAACCAGCCAAGTGTCACGTTGTGTCACACCCGTTTTATCCCAATGTACTGCCCCGCGTTTATGCTCAATTCGATGATTATGCGTCGATTTTTCCGAAGATAATTTCATCAACTGTGCGCTTTCAAATTGACCCGCCGCCGCCGCGCCTGTAAGATGCCCACTTCGGGGTGTAGCGTAGCCTGGTAGCGCGCCTGCTTTGGGAGCAGGATGTCGGGAGTTCAAATCTCTCCACCCCGACCAATCATTAGTAATCGTGCCC
>JAYVGF010000154.1:0-1534 GCA_043772415.1 Betaproteobacteria bacterium | reverse complement strand
CAATTTTTTCATCCGCAATGCCGGTCAGCAGGACTCTTTTGATATTGCGGTTTTTCAGATTTTTGAGGAAATCCAGCCCGTTCATTTCGGGCATAGCGTAGTCCACTACGATCACTGACACTTCAGCGAAGCGTCGCTCGTCGTGAACAAGGCGGTGAATTTCGTCGAGATTGAGATCGATCAACTGGCGTGAAAAAGAAAGGTCGTCGCTGTCGGTGTGGCGCGAAAAAAATTCGTTTGCCTGAGAGGTGGAGTGGCCAGCGGCATTGACCTCTATCAAGGCGTTAATGGGCGAAGAAAAAAGTTTGTACGCGATTTTTTCATCGAGCTGCAAACTCAGGTTCATCAGAAATGCCGCATTATCATCCACAAACATTACAGTGGTGGGAAAGTAAAACGGAAACGCTCTATGCTCATTCACGAAGTGACCTCTGTTGGAAAAGTCAGCACCAATTCAGTGTACTCACCGAATACTGACTCGCATGTTATTCGACCGCCGAAGCTTTCTACCGCTGTTTTGCAAAATGCCAGGCCGACCCCGGTGCCGCTAAGAGCGCCGCTTTCGCGGGACCAGGAATAAAATCGCTCGAAAACCTGCGGCAATACCTCGGGGGGAATGCCTAGCCCGGAGTCCCTTACATACAGCTTATTGCTCTCCAGGCCTGGCTCCAGCCAGATTTCAATATCCCCTTTGTGCGCCATGGATATGGCGCGCACGGCATTTTTTATTAGATTAAACAGCACATGCACCATCATTATTTCCGAACCAACAAAATTGAAATCGGGGGAGCCGCGAAAAAAAATGTGATTACGCTGGTTGGCGGAAGCGAAAGGATATCGTTCAAGGGCGGTCTGAACACAGGTTGTCATGGAGCAGGAGGTATAACTGCTTTTAGCGAAATTGGTTTCTTTGGAGTTTAACAGCAGCATATCGATAATAGTGTTGGAGTAATCTACTTCTTGTTCCAGTCGCTGCAGAGCGCCTACCATATTATCGTATTGGCTGGCACGAATAGGTGTGACAGGCAATTGATGCTGTTTCGCCAGCTCGTAGCCATTTAACAGTATTGGCAGATGCTTGCTCAAGCCGAGCGCTACGCTTTTAATGCCTAATAGCGGTGTACGCAACTCGTGAGCGACGTTATTTGCTGTTGCCAACATGGCATTAAGGCGCTCCTGCTTGATCATTTCACCGGTAAAGTTCAGCAAGGTTCCGCCGATTATGGCAAATAAATAGACGGGCAAGTTTGCAGCATAAGTCTGCGCGTGGAAGGCAGAATCGGTGGAAAAATGCCATGCTAAAAATGCCATTCCAACGCCTAATGTAAGCAGTAGTATCAAGTTCCGCCAATCCACCAGCAATGTCATGAGCAAAATTGCTACCAAGGCCGACATGGACCAAACCTGGGAACCGTTGTTCATCAACAACATAAAGGTAAAGAAAAATGGAAAGGTGAACAGAATGGCTACGAACCAATAAAACGGTAGTAATTGGCGCAGCTTGTGGGGCCAATGTTCGGCAAATACTAATGGT
>JAYVGF010000153.1:0-3483 GCA_043772415.1 Betaproteobacteria bacterium | reverse complement strand
CATTTGATTTATTTGAACATTTCTGGCGTGAAAAAAGTATTCTGCGAGCCGGAACAAGTGGTGAATGCCAAGGCTTCACCAAAGCGTAAAAACTGTCCTTCTTTTTTCAAATATTTATTCTGCGCGCGATAGGCTTCCGTTTCGGTTTTCATTGCCGCCTCACAAGTTGCAAAAATTTTTTCGCCATGGGCTTTGAATTGCAGCACATGCACCAGCTCATGAATTAAAAAAGAATTGTCCCCTGCATTTTCCGCATCCAATTCGTCGCTGTATAAAATACGATAGCGGTCGGTATCGAACACCGCCACCATGCCTTGGCACTCCTCCTGGTTCTGCGGGCAGATTTCTTTGGCGATCACGTCGCGCTTTACTACATTCATCGGCGGCAAACTTTCTGCGGGAATGGCAGGATAACCGGAAGTGGAAACAGCGGCTTGCAATAGAAAGGCTATCAACGCAGCGTCGAGCATGGTGGGGTCCTCCGCTTGATTACGCTAGTCCGATTGCCGTGCGCGTTAAAAGTTCGCGCTAATAATTTATTTCGCCGTCTTTGCCGTAAAGCGCGGCTCATTCAAGCGTAAGGTCAGGCACTTGGCAGAACCGCCGGCCTTCATAAATTCGCTTAACGGCGTCTGTAATACGCGCAAGCCTTTGGCTTCCAAAGTCTTCACCAATTTATCGCTGGCTTGATTCATGATCACCGTGTCATCCACGTTCACCGCGTTACAAGCGAAGTTCAATGCGTCCGCTTCTTCCACCACGATACGCAGATTTTCGGGCACGCGATCGGCAATGGCCTTTTGCGATTTCTTGTCGAACGCTGGCGGGAAGTACATGACGTAGCCGCCCGTCAGAGGACAAAAGCATGTATCAAGATGATAAAAACGTTCATCCGCTAATTTCAATAACTGTACTTCTATTTGCAGCCAATCAGCGATGTAATCCAACGCCTTGCGGCTGGAACGATGGCCGTAACCCATCCACAACAAAGACAACTTGCGATCCAGCAACGCATCTCCCGCGCCTTCAAACGGAATATTTTTCGGCAACTTCAACACGGCGAAATTATGGCTGCAAAACCATTCTTCGAAATGCGGTTCCTCACCTTGGCGTTCTGGATATAAAAAGCGCGACAACACAATACGATCGTCCAGTACCAAACCTGCGTTGGCGCTGAACGGCATGTCCGGCACGCCGGGTTGCGGCTGCACCAACTCTACCCTCGCGCGCTTGCTGATGAGATTGAACAAGGCCTGCCATTCCTGCTTGGCGCGCTCAATTGATGCGCCATGCACATTGCCTTTCATCCACGGATTGATCACATACTCGACATCAAAATAAGACGGTGCGCACATCAGATAACTATTGGCCACAAATTTTCCTTTTTTAATTTTTAGTTCAAGCTGCTTCGCGTATCGGGATTACCGGCGAATGAAAACGCTTCAACAAAACCTCTTCGCGCAACGCAACTTGTTTTACATGGCGCACTTTAACATGGCCGTATCCGCGGATGTGTTCCGGCAGTGATGCTATCTCTACCGCCGTGCCGTGATTATGCCGATTTAAGCCGGACAAAATTTCGCTGATATTTTTTTCGTATTCCACCAACAATTGTTTTTCCATTTTGCGTTCGGCCGAATAGCTGAAAATATCCAACGCTGTGCCGCGCAAAAACTTTAATTTATTCAATAACTTAAATACTTGCAGCATCCACGGGCCGAATTCGGTTTTTTTCACTTCGCCGGTTACTGGATCGGCTTTCGAAATCAACGGCGGCGCAAGATGAAAACGGATTTGGTAATCGCCGTCAAAGGTCTGTTGCACGCGTCGTAAAAATTCGCCGTCGGTATAAAGCCGCGCGACTTCGTATTCATCTTTGATGGCCAACATTTTGAAATAATATTTCGCCGCTGCTTCAGTCAAAGTTTGTTTACTGGTGACTTGTTTTTCCGCGACACGCACTTTTTCAATCAAGGCTGTGTAACGCGCGGCATATGCTGCGTCTTGATAGGCCGTCAGATATTTCACTCGTCGCGCGATGCTTTGTTCCAGACTGTCCGACATAACTTGCGATTCCGGCAACTCAGCTTTCGGTTCGGCGATTTCCGTCACGGCTTTCAGGTTATGCGCCGCCCGACGGCCCCAGGTGAAACTCTGTTTGTTCATGTCGACGGAAACACCGTTCAATTCTATCGCTTGCATGATCGATTCCAACTGCAGGGGAATTAAGCCTTTCTGGAACGCGTAGCCCATCATGAATAAATTGGTTGCTATCGCGTCGCCCATCAAACCTGTCGCCAGACCCGCCGCGTCGATAAAGTCGGCGTTAGCAGGCGTCACTTCCTCCTGTATCGTCGCCACCATATCTTCAACCGGGAATTGCAAATCGGCGTTGCGCGTGAATTCCGCCGTCGGCGTCATGGAATGATTGATCACCGCGCGCGTCAAACCGGCCTGCATTTTGGCGATGGCATCGTCGCTCGCCGCGACGACCAAATCGCAGCCCAACACCAAGTCCGCTTCGCCCGCCGCGATACGTACAGCATGGATATCTTCCGGGCGATTGCCGATGCGCACATGCGAGAATACCGCGCCGCCTTTTTGCGCGAGGCCGGTCATGTCGAGCACAGTGATGCCTTTATTTTCCATATGCGCCGCCATGCCGAGCAAGGCGCCGATAGTGACCACACCCGTGCCGCCTACACCGGTAATTAGCACGCCATAAGGATGGGTAATCGCCGGAATGCGCGGCAATGGCAAGTCATTCATCTCATCATTTTTGCTTTGCGCGGCTTTACGTTTTTTCAACCCACCGCCTTCGATGGTGACAAAGCTGGGGCAAAAACCATTGACGCAGGAATAATCTTTATTGCACGACGATTGGTTGATCGCGCGCTTGCGGCCGAATTCGGTCTCGACTGGCTCGACAGATAGACAATTGGATTTCACACTGCAGTCGCCGCAGCCCTCGCACACCGCTTCGTTGATGAAAGCACGTTTGGCCGGGTCGGGATATTTACCGCGTTTGCGCCGACGGCGTTTTTCCGCCGCGCAAGTTTGGTCATACAAAAGTACCGAGACGCCCTTCTGCTCGCGTAATTCACGTTGTACAGCGTCGATGTGGTCGCGATGCTCATAACGCAAGCCCGGCGCCATGCCGACGTAGCTGGAATATTTTTCCACATCGTCGCTCATCACCACGATGTTATTCACGCCTTCAGCCCTGAGTTGTTGCGTGATAATCGGCACCGAGATCGGTCCGTCTATGGGTTGCCCTCCCGTCATCGCGACAGCGTCGTTGTAGAGCAATTTGTAAGTGATGTTGACACCCGCTGCTACCGATGCGCGAATGGCAAGACTGCCGGAGTGAAAATAAGTGCCATCGCCGAGATTGGCGAAAATATGTTTGGTGTTAGTAAACGGCGCTTGCCCTATCCACGGCGTGCCCTCGCCGCCCATTTGGGTAAAGGTCGAAGTCTCGCG
>JAYVGF010000152.1:0-3329 GCA_043772415.1 Betaproteobacteria bacterium | reverse complement strand
TTGCAATCTGGGCGTTAGTCATCGGTACACTCCTCATTACCATGGCCGTCTCGGGCACCGCGCTTGCACGATTGCCCATCAGTACAGCCATGCTTTATTTGGCTGCTGGTTATGGCCTTGGCCCCGCTGGATTAGGGCTGATGCGGCCCGACCCTTGGGCCTACTCCGCCAACTTGGAAATACTGGCCGAAATTGCCGTACTCATTTCGCTTTTCTCGGTCGGCCTCAAGCTCGGTCGGCCATTGGCAGACAAAGGCTGGCGACTACCTGTGCGCCTTGCCACATTGTCGATGACCATAACGGTGGCGCTGATAGCCGCAATCGGAATATGGGGCTTCGGTCTTTCGCTCGGAGCCGCAGTGTTGCTCGGGGCAATCATCGCACCTACCGATCCGGTATTGGCCTCGGAAATACAAGTAACAGAGACAGGTGACCGAGACCGTTTGCGCTTCAGTCTCACGGCTGAAGGCGGGTTAAACGATGGTGTTGCTTTTCCATTTGTTTTTTTGGGCTTAGGTTTACTTGGCCTGCACGATCTAGGCACGGGCGGTTGGCGCTGGCTCGCATTTGATGTGGTATGGGCCGTCACCGGGGGCATACTGATAGGCGGCACGCTAGGCGCGCTGATCGGAAAATTGGTAGTGTATCTCCGAAGCCGCTACAAAGAGTCAGTCGGGTTCGACGAATTTCTCGCGCTCGGACTCATTTCACTCGCCTATGGCGTTGCCGTGCTGTGCCATGCGTTTGGATTTTTGGCCGTGTTTGCTGCAGGCTTGGCGTTACAACGTGCCAACGAGCTGCGAGGCGAAAACACCATTACTATTGCTCCGGAAACGAGCGTTCAAGGTAAGCAGGCCAACGAAGCATTAGCGACCGACTCCGAACATGCAAGCGCCTACCTGGTCCAAGCAGTACAAGGGTTTAACGAACAACTGGAGCGAATCGCAGAAGTGGCAATCGTCCTAGTGATCGGCGCGATGCTGTCCTACACCTACCTGCCTGCGGGGGCGACTTTGTTTGTGTTGCTTTTATTGTTGGTCGTGCGTCCCGTGTCAGTGTGGCTAGGCTTGCTTGGCGCGCCGGTGTCACGTGACCAACGTATCCTGATCTCCTGGTTTGGTATTCGAGGCATCGGCTCGATTTACTATTTGATGTACGCGATAAACCACGGCCTGCCACGCTCGATCGCGGAAGAGATCACCGCACTGACGCTCACCGCGGTAGCTGTGTCCATCGTGCTTCACGGAATATCTGTGACGCCGTTGATGGCGCTGTATGCGCGAAGAAAGCCTAAGCGCAGCAAGCGCTAAAAAACTCCGGCCATCTACTGACCACACCTGCGGCGTATTGGGTTTCTGCTTGAGCATTGTGCAAAATGAAAAGCAGCCACAAGGCTGCTTTTCACTTTTGTCGTAAAGCAAAACTTCATTTAATTTTTTGGCCTTCGCCCTGATCTTGCGCTGTATCATCGTCCTCATTAAACATTCCCGATCCCATATCGTCAGGATCTTCGTCTAAATTTTTTCGCTTTTCATCAGGAGATTTCCGCTTATTTTTTTCAATATCTGACATTGAATCTTCGTCGCTGAATGTGTCTTGATCTGTGCTCATGCTGTTCTCCGATCTTGTATGAAATGGGGGCCAGGGAATTCCAACCCTGTTGCAATTTAGCCGAACCAACCTGTGCGTTCCGTGCGCTGCCCCACAAAAGATTAGAATAATTTCAACGCGTATTTACCACGGTAAAGATGTTCTATCGATATTATCAGCAAGCCCTTGTTCTAAAAAAAGAAACCACGACAAACTAGCTGGGATGACGGATAGCGGAAAGTGGCTGAAGGATAATATCTGGATGCTTGATATGGGCGTGGCCGTGTTGTACGTCAGCGGTCAGACGATGTAATTCATTTTTCACCACCGCATAGCATTCGCATGCCCGGGTCTCTAAGCCAACCCGGTTCAGCACGGTAATGTGCCCACGGCGGTAATTGATAAAGCCCGCTCGCTGCAATTTGCCGGCGGCCTCGGTAATGCCCTCCCTTCTTACGCCGAGCATACCGGCGATCATTTCCTGCGTCATGACCAATTCGTTCGATGGCAATCGATCGAGAGTCACCAATAACCAGCGACACAATTGTTGCTCGACTGAATGATGCCGGTTACAGACTGCTGTTTGCGAGGTTTGCGTCATCAATGCCTGGGTGTAACGCAGTAATGAACGTTGCATCAACCCGGCACGATCAAACTCTTCCTTCAGTAAGCGCTCCTCCAACCGGTAAGCGTGTCCTGCAGTTTGCACTACGGCAGAACTTGGCGTGGTATCCCCACCCATGAACAACGAAACGCCAAGCACGCCTTCATTTCCCACCCCTGCGGTTTCGACTGTCGCGCCAGACTCCGTGACATATTGTAGCGACACGATGGCGGTGGTAGGGAAATAAGCATGATGTAAATGCGCACCTGCTTCGCAGAGCGTTTCGCCGAGGGACAACGACACCCATTCAAGCCTCGGGGCTAAACGCTCGTATTCATCCACGGTCAACGCCGCGAGTAAATTATTTTGTGTTGGATTATGTTGTGATGTCATGGTTTTTTAGCCGTGATTTCCACGCCTATTCCGCGGTAGCCCATGAAGCGAAACGCCTGGCTAAACTTAGGTTCGCCGCTCACCTGAAACTGTTGTTTCGAGCCATCTGTATTCATCCGGCTAAAAACAAAATCCAAAAACGGCTGCCGCGCGGCAATTTTTGCCCGCAGCATATCGCGTTCCGTTTCATTCCAGCCTGTCGTCCTGTTGTCAGCCATTTCATTTAGCGGCGCCGAGTCAGAGATGCCGAGCATTTCCATCACTGGGCCAAAAACTTTGATGAATTTTCCGTGTTCATCTTGTTCCCAATACCAATCGGAAGCCAGCTCAGTCAAGCTGTGATATCGCGCTTCACTTTCGCGCAACTCGGCCGTTCGCTCCAGCACGGTCTGCTCTAGTGTCTTGTTGTAATCATTGAGTTTTTTATATAGCAAGCGCACTTCGAGCATATTGTGGATGCGCGTCTTCACTTCGACCAAATCAAACGGTTTGCTAATGAAATCCTTAGCACCAGCTTGCAACGCGCGAAGCTTGTGGCCCGGTTGGGCGGTGAGGACAATAACGGGGAGATAACCATCGCCAAGGTCGGTCTTGAGAATGTCTATTACCTGAAACCCGTCCATTTCCGGCATCAACAAATCGAGCAGGATCAAGTCGTAGTGGTGCTTGAGATGCAGCGCGCTGACCTCTTGCGGTTTCATCGTTGACGTTACGTTGGTATAGCCAGCGTTACGCAGCAATT
>JAYVGF010000151.1:0-5668 GCA_043772415.1 Betaproteobacteria bacterium | reverse complement strand
GTCGATCATCAGCGGCTTTTGCACTTTGAGTTGCACTTGGGCGATGTCGTTGAGTTTCAAAGTTTCCGGCACATCCAATTGTTCCAAAGTATTCACATCGAGCAAGTAATCAAATTTGGTGAACACGGCTTTCACCGTATGCGTTGTGTGCTTCACCAAATATTTGCGCTGCGGATTCAGCGGCGCGTTGTCCATCCAACACAGCATGGCAGTAAATTCTTTGGTCGCTATCGGTTGCGTGTCGGCGTGGACGATCATGTCGCCGCGCGAAATATCGATTTCCGTTTCGAGCAGCAAAGTGATCGACTGTGGCGCATGCGCGGATTTGAGCGAACCACTTAGCGTGACTATGTCTTTTACTTTAGTCGTATTGCCCGACGGCAAAACGGTAATCGTATCGCCGACACTCACCGTGCCCGATTCGATGCGGCCCATGTAACCACGGAAATCATGCAAGCCCGGTAATTGCGGGCGGCTGACTAATTGCACCGGGAAACGCAGCGACGGCGACAAGGTTTCGGCAACACGACTGGTCTCGAGCAACTCAAGCAAAGTCGGGCCTTGATACCAATTGAGGTTATCGCTGCGGTCCACCACCATGTCGCCATTCAGCGCAGACATCGGCACAAAATACATATGCGGTATGCCAAGTCGCGCGCAAAACGCGCTGAAGTCTTTGCGTATCTTGTCGAACACAGCCTCGGAATATTCGACCAAATCCATTTTGTTCACCGCGACGACGACGTGCGGAATATTCAGCAGCGAAGCTAAAATGGCATGACGGCGCGATTGCTGCAACACGCCTTTGCGCGCGTCGATGAGTATGATGGTCAGGTCTGCCGTGGATGCGCCGGTGACCATATTGCGCGTATATTGCTCGTGACCCGGCGTGTCGGCGATGATGAATTTACGTTTCGGCGTGGAGAAATAACGATACGCGACGTCGATGGTGATGCCCTGCTCGCGCTCAGCAATCAAGCCGTCGGTCAAGAGCGCGAGATCCAATCCTTCGCCGCCTCGCTTGGCTGTGGTGCGTTCTACCGCCGCGAGTTGATCTTCGAAGATCGATTTTGCGTCGTAGAGCAAGCGACCGATGAGCGTGCTTTTGCCGTCATCGACCGAGCCTGCTGTAGTGAAACGCAGTAATTCTATGTTGTCCGTTTTCATAGTAAATAGCTCATTAGAAATAGCCTTCTTTCTTGCGTAATTCCATTGAAGCATCGGAAGTCTGGTCGTCCATGCGCGTCGCGCCGCGCTCGGTGATGCGTGTGAGCATGGTCTCGCGGATAATTTCATCCACGCTGTCCGCGCCCGATTCCACTGGGCAGGTGCAGGTGATGTCACCAACGGTGCGGAAACGCACCGATTTGCTCACCACTTTTTCGCCTTCTTTCGGCGGGGTTAAATTTGTCAACGGTATCAACGCCGCGCCGCGCTGGATTACGTCGCGTTTGTGCGCAAAATAAATATTCGGCACTTCCAATTCTTCGCGCTCGATGTATTGCCACACGTCGAGCTCGGTCCAATTGCTGATCGGGAACACGCGCATGTTTTCGCCTTTGTTGACGCGCGTGTTGTAGAGATTCCATAATTCCGGTCGCTGGTTTTTCGGATCCCATTGGCCGAAATCATCACGGAAAGAAAAAATCCTTTCCTTGGCGCGGGCCTTTTCTTCGTCGCGCCGCGCGCCGCCGAAGCAGGCGTCGAATTCAAATTCGGCAATTGCGTCGAGCAAGGTGACGCTTTGATACACATTGCGACCTTCGTCGGCGTGCTTGAGTTTGACGCGGCCAGTGTCGATAGACGTTTGCACCGAGCGCACGATCAGGCGTTCGCCCAATTCTTTTACCCGCGCATCGCGGAAGGCGATGACTTCAGGGAAATTATGTTCGGTGTCGATGTGCAAAAGTGGAAACGGAAACTTGCCCGGACGAAAGGCTTTTTCTGCCAGACGCAGCAGCACAATGGAATCTTTGCCGCCGGAAAATAATAAAACAGGATTGCGGCACTCCGCCGCGACTTCGCGCATGATGTGGATCGCTTCCGATTCCAACCATTCGAGATGCGACAGCCGCTGCGATTTGCTTAAGATGATTTCGTCGTTCGCGCTGATTTGATTCATGTTTAATGGTTTATTCATAAGTATTTGATTTAATTAAAGTATTTTCAATAACCCCCCCATTCAAGTAGAGAGTTAAGGTGGGGTCAACCCGGCGCTTCGTTTCCTTCGTCCCCTCCCCTTCAAGGGGAGGGTTAGGGTGGGGATGGGTGTCGGTTCAGCCTACACCTTCTCAAATCCCTCCTAGCCTCCCTTTGCCTAAGGGAGGAACTTCTTTCTTCGATTCCTGTTTTGCAGATTAGGCTGGCTGCTTCGCATGCAATCCGCATTCCTTCTGCTGCGCATCTTCCCACCACCACCGACCGGCGCGCACATCTTCGCCGGGTTGAATCGCGCGCGTACACGGCGCACAACCGATGCTGGGATAGCCTTTGTCGTGCAATTTGTTATAAGGCACATTAAATTGTTTGATGTAATCCCACACATCTTGCTCAGTCCAATCGATCAACGGATTGAATTTTTGCAGACCGTTGTCTTTATCGACTTCGCTGTCGCTTAAATCTTTGCGCGTCGGCGCTTGTTCGCGTCGCAGGCCGGTGATCCAGGCTTTCTTGCCTGTCAGCGCGCGCTTGAGCGGCTCGACCTTGCGCACATGGCAGCAATCCTTGCGCTGCGCCTGGCTGTCGTAAAAACCGTTGATGCCGTTGAGCTTTACATATTGCTCCACCGCTGCCGTCTCGGGAAAATAAATCTTTATTTTACGTTTGTAATGCAAAGTGGTTTGCGCCATCAACTCATACGTTTCTTGCGGCAAGCGTCCGGTATCGAGGGAGAAAATTTCTATGCCGCGAAAATCTTTGGCGATCAAATCCGTCAACACCATATCTTCTGCGCCGTAGCTGTTGGCGAAAGTGGCGGGCGAAAAATCACGCTCGATGTCGGCGAGTAATTTATTTGCATTAGCGATTTTTTGTTCCAACGTCATCAACGGTCCTTATTTATTTCTCGTCCCCTCCCCTTCAAGGGGAGGGTTAGGGTGGGGATGGGTTATTGTTCAAGCAACCCCCATCCCCCTCCCCACCTCCCCCTTGAAGGGGGAGGAGTTTCTATTTGCGCCGAAATAATGGTTGCGGCTGCTCCACTGACACTTGATAGACTTCCGAAAAATCATTCAGCGCTTTCAATGCGCTTTCAATATTTTTATCTGCGCGCACGGCGAAGGCGTTAAAGCCGCAACGATGCAAATAAAAAATCTGATCTTGCAACACATCGCCTATGGCACGTAACTCGCCGGCGTATTTATAACGCTCTCGCAACAAGCGCGCGATGGAATAACCACGACCGTCGGTGAATCGAGGGAAATCAATGGCGATCACAGCAAATTTATCCAGATCAGCCGCAAGCAATTCCGGCTCTTCATTCGGCGCAAGCCATACTCCACGCTTGCTTTTGCGCGCGAGCAAAACATCACGCTGCGCTTGCCACAAGGGCAAAGGCACAATCACATCACCTTGCGCGGGCAATTCCGGCAACGCGCCATCGCTTGCTGGGCGAAGCAGCAACCACGTATCGTCAATAATCGCGCGATCTTTAATCAGCTTAGGCATCGACGGTTTCCTCGTGATGTTTTTTATTCGCATACACGCGCGCTTTGAACGGCTCCAGCCCGACGCGACGTGACATATCCAGGAAAGACTCGTCTTCGTGACGCTGCTCGATATACACCTGAATAATTTTTTCAATCACATCGGGCATTTCATCCTGCGCAAAGCTAGGCCCGATCACTTTACCCAGCGACGCGGTCATGCCTTGCGAGCCGCCGATGGAAACCTGATACCACTCGGAACCGTTTTTATCCACGCCAAGTATGCCGATCTGGCCGACGTGATGATGGCCGCAAGCATTCATGCAGCCGGAAATATTCAGCTCAAGTTCGCCGATGTCGTGCAAATAATCCAGGTCATCGAAGCGACGCTGTATCGCTTCGGCGATGGGTATGGATTTGGCATTCGCCAGCGAACAGAAATCACCGCCGGGGCAGCAGATGATGTCGGTGAGCAAACCGATGTTGGGTGTAGCGAAACCGATTTGCTTGGCGCGCTCCCACAAGGTGAATAAATCAGCTTGCTTCACATCTGCCAGAATTAAATTTTGCTCATGCGAGATGCGCACTTCGCCGAAGGAATATTCGTCAGCGAGATCGGCAACGGCGTCGAGTTGTTTATCCGTCGCATCGCCGGGCGCGACACCGGTTGGTTTCAATGACAAAGTAACCGCCGCATAGCCGGACACTTTATGTTGAAACACATTGCGTTTCGCCCAATTAGAAAAACCTTTGATTTCATTGAGTTTTTTAACGTAGTCAGGATGATCCCCTGAATACTTTTCATACACCGGCGCAGTGAAAGATTTTTCCATACGCGCAAATTCTGCTGCAGTAATCGTCGCAGGGCCGTCTTTGAAATGTAGCCATTCTGCTTCGACTTCTTTGGCGAAATTTTCCGGCTTCATTTCTTTCACCAGAATTTTGATGCGCGCTTTGTATATATTATCGCGCCGACCATAGCGGTTATATACGCGCAAAATGGCATCGAGATAGGTGAGCAAATGGTCGCGCGGTAAATATTCTCGGATGACATGGCCGATTATCGGCGTACGGCCTAAACCGCCGCCCACCAAAATACGGAAACCGATTTCGCCTTGTTCATTTTTTACGGCGTGTACGCCGATGTCATGCACCAGCGTCGCAGCGCGGTCTTCCACCGATCCGCTTACCGCGATTTTGAATTTGCGCGGCAAATAAGCAAACTCAGGATGGAAAGTGCTCCATTGGCGGATCAGCTCGCAATACGGGCGTGGGTCGATCAGCTCGTCATACGCGACACCGGCGAATTGATCGCTGGTGGTGTTGCGGATGCAATTGCCGCTGGTTTGGATGGCGTGCATTTCCACGCTGGCGAGTTCGGCCAGAATATCCGGCACGCGTTCCAGCGCGGGCCAGTTGAACTGGATGTTTTGCCGCGTGGTGAAATGGCCGTAACCTTTGTCGTATTCACGCGCGATGTGCGCCAGCTTGCGCACTTGCTTGCTCGACAGCAAACCGTAGGGCACGGCGATGCGCAACATCGGCGCATAACGCTGGATGTATAAACCATTCTGCAATCGCAGCGGACGAAACTCTTCCTCGCTTAGCTCACCTGCGAGGAAACGCCGTGTCTGGTCGCGGAATTGCGCCACCCGCTCATCGACAATTTTCTGATCGTATTGGTCGTAGATATACATAAATTAGAATACAAACTTTCCGCCGATGACTAACAGCATAGTAGCGAGCGCGGTGCGCAGCCATTTTTCCGGCACGCGCGATGAGAGATGACTGCCGATCCAGATACCCGGCAGCGAGCCGACTAATAAACTTGCCAGCAAAACCCAATTCACCGTGCCGAGGGCGGCGTGGCCGAGACCGGCGACTAATGTCAGAGGCACCGCGTGGGCAATGTCGGTGCCGACGATTTGCACCGGCTTGAATTTTGGATACAGAAAAAATAACGCCACCGTGCCGAGCGCGCCTGCACCGATAGAAGAAATCGTCACCAACACGCCGAGTATCAC
>JAYVGF010000150.1:0-4551 GCA_043772415.1 Betaproteobacteria bacterium | reverse complement strand
CCCTGCGGCGACGATGTTTTTCGCTACATAACGGCCGGCATACGCAGCGGAACGATCGACTTTGGAAGGATCTTTACCCGAAAATGCGCCGCCGCCGTGATGCGCCGCGCCGCCGTAGGTATCGACAATGATTTTGCGCCCTGTGACGCCAGCGTCGCCCATCGGGCCGCCGATAACAAAACGTCCGGTCGGGTTGATCAAATATTTGGTTTTGTCGCTAATCATTTTTGCCGGCAATACAGGCTTGATGATTTGCTCGATGATAGCTTCGGTCAATTGCGCGTGCGACGCGTCGGGGTGATGCTGGCTCGACACGACCACGGTATCAATGCTGTGCGGTTTGCCATCAACATATTTGACCGTCACTTGCGATTTCGCGTCGGGACGCAGGAAGGGCAAACGACCGTCTTTACGCAACTCAGCCTGACGCTGCATGATGCGGTGCGCGTAATAAATCGGCAACGGCATCAACGCGGCGGTTTCGTCGCAAGCGTAACCGAACATCAAGCCTTGGTCGCCCGCACCTTGCTCAAGATCCAAACCCTGGCCTTCGTTGACGCCTTGGGCGATGTCCGGCGATTGGCGGTTGAAGGCGACCAATACGGCGCAGGTATGATAATCGAAGCCGATTTCCGAGCTGTCGTAACCGATACGCTTAATGGTTTCGCGCGCAACCGGGGTGTAATCGATTTTGGCATTGGTGGTGATTTCGCCCGACATCACGACGAGGCCGGTCGTGACCAAGGTCTCACAAGCTACCCGCGCCTTGGGGTCTTGCGCTAGAATGGCGTCCAGAATGGAGTCCGAAATTTGATCCGCGACTTTATCGGGATGGCCTTCGGAAACGGATTCGGAAGTAAAAAGAAATTCGCTCATGGCAGGGCTCGCTTTTAGGTTAAATCAAACAGAATGGAATTAACTTTGTATTTTAACACTACTTGCTTATCCAGCAAACCTTAATAATCCGGCTATCCCATGACCTTACTGCTGCGCTTGTTTGCCCGTTTATCACTCAAAACCAACCACGCCATCGGCTCGGCCCTCGGCTTGCTGGCGTATCTGTTTTCGCACAACTTTTCCCAATTGACCTATGACAATCTGCAACAGAGCGGCTTAGGCCCAAACGAAAAAAGTTTTCGTGAGTTGCTCGGACAGAATGTACGCGAGACCGGCAAGGGGATAACGGAATTGATCGTCGCCTGGTTTCGCCCTGAAAATGAAGTAGCGAAATTAGTCGTCGAAGACGACGGATGGGAACATGTCGAAGCCGCGCAAAAACTAGGTAAAGGCATTATTTTTATCACCCCGCATCTCGGATGTTACGACATCGCAGGCCGCTGGCTTGACCACAAAATCCCGACGAAATTTTTATACCGCGCACCTAAAATGGCCTGGGTGCAAAAACTCATGGATGCAGGACGTGATCGCGGCGAGGAAAAAATGGTGCCGGCCGATATGTCGGGCGTGCGCACCTTGATGAAAACCTTGAAGCAAGGCGGCAGCATCAGCATCTTGCCCGATCAAGTTCCCGGCAAAGGCGAAGGTGTGTGGGCGGATTTTTTCGGCAAATCTGCTTACACCATGACTCTGGTCACGCGTTTACAAAACGCCACGCAAGCGCCGGTGATTTATTATTTCGCGGAACGTTTGCCGCAAGGCCGTGGTTATAAAGTGTGGTTGACGCCTGCTGCCGAAGCGTATTCCGAGGACAGAAACACCGCCGCGCGCCAGCTCAACGCCGCGCTGGAAGATCTGATCCGCCAAGCGCCCACGCAATATCTGTGGAGTTACAACCGCTATAAAAGACCCGCCGGCGCGGAACCGCCGCCTGACACCGAAAATAAGTCCGCATGACACGTATCTTTTTATTTTTTATGTGGCTGGTGCATTTTCTACCCTTGCCGATCATCGAAGCCATCGGTCGTTTTCTCGGCGGGCTGATTTATTACGTCGGCCGCCGCCATGTCACCCGCACTAATCTTGCGCTGTGCTTTCCGGAAAAAACGGTAGCCGAACGCAAAACCATCGCTAAGCAATTATTCAAAAATCTTGGGGGCGCGTTCATGCAGGCCAGCGTGTTGTGGTGGTCGCCGCCAGCGCGGGTGACCGAGCTTTGCGAGCTTAAAGGCCGCGAACATCTCGACGCGCTCAAAGGCCAGCCGGTCATTCTGTTATCGCCCCACTTCACCGGCCTCGACATCGGCGGCGCGCGCGTCGGTTACGAATGGCAATTGGTTTCCATGTATAGCGAACAAAAAAATAAGGCTTTCGATAAAGTGTTGCTCGCCGGCCGTAAACGCTTCGGCGATCCGCATCTGGTCACGCGCGCGCAAGGTTTGCGCCCGGTGTTGAAATATCTCAAGCAGGGTTTTCCGTTTTTGTATTTGCCCGACATGGATTTCGGCCCGCGCGATTCTTTATTCGTACCGTTTTTCGGCGTTTCCACTGCGACCGTTACCACGTTATCCCGCCTATGCGAAATGACCGGCGCCAAAGTCATTCCCAGTATTACCAAGCGTGTCGAAGGGAAATATGTCACCACGCTGTATCCGGCTTGGGACAACTTCCCCGGCGCGTCGGCTCAAGAAGATGCCGCGCGCATGAATACATTCATTGAGGACCGTGTGCGCGAGGCGCCGGAACAATACTTCTTTGTTCACAAGCGTTTCAAAACCCGGCCGCCCGGCGAAGCGTCTCTATATTAGAATGGCGCAATGAGCACCAAGCTAAAATTTTCCAAGATGCAAGGCCTCGGCAACGACTTCGTCATGTTCGACGCCATCAACCAGCGGGTTGAGCTCACGCCTGACCAATTGCGCCACATCGCCGACCGGCGCTACGGCATCGGCTGCGACCAAATATTGCTGGTGGAAAAACCCAGTCAAACCGATGTGGATTTCCGCTATCGCATCTTCAACCCGGACGGCGGTGAAGTCGAGCATTGCGGCAACGGCGCACGCTGTTTTGTGAAGTTCGTGCGCGCACAAAAACTGACGGCTAAAACCGAACTGCGCGTCGAAACACGCAATGGTTTGATTATTCCCAAGCTTGAAAGCAACGGTGAAGTCACCGTCAATATGGGTGCGCCCATATTTGAACCGGTAAAGATTCCCTTTCATGCCGACCAACGCGCGATGACCTACACCTTATTTATCAACGGCGAAGCAAGAGAATTTTCCGTATTGTCGATGGGCAATCCGCACGCGGTACAAATTGTCGCCGATGTCGACGCCGCGCCCGTATTGAGCGAAGGACCGTTGATCGAAAACCACAGCGCCTTTCCTGCGCGCGTGAATGCGGGCTTTATGCAAATCGTCGATCGCCACCATATCAAGCTGCGTGTATTTGAACGCGGCGCGGGCGAAACGCTGGCGTGCGGCACCGGCGCTTGCGCGGCAGTGGTGGCTGGCATCACGCGAAAAATACTCGACAGTCCGGTGCTGGTGAGTCCCGTGCAAGTGAGTATGCGCGGCGGCGAACTCAGCATCGCGTGGGCAGGAGAAGATCAACCGGTGTTCATGACCGGCAGTGCGACGCATGTTTATCATGGCGAAATTTCACTGTAAGCTTATAATATATTATTAAATATAATCAAGGACTTATATATGCCCCTCGAAATCGAAAAAATTGCCGAATACATCCGTGCCAACCCGCGTTTTTTTGAACAGTATCCGGATATCCTGATGAACCTGCAGGTGCCGCATCCGCATGGCGGACGCACGGTATCGATCAGCGAGCGACAAATTTTGGCGCTACGCGAAAAAGGTAAATTTCTCGAACGCAAACTGGCCGAGCTGATCCAGTTCGGCGAAGAGAACGATGCCATCAGCGGCAAAATCCATACGCTGGCTTGCTTGCTCATCGGCACGCGCAGCATCGATGAAGTCATCGACACGTTGGAAGGCCAACTGACGGAAAACTTTGAAGTGCCGCATGTGACTTTACGTTTGTGGACCACTAATAAACTGTCCACCGAAGGCCGCTCAGAGTTTGCGCCGACCAATCAGGAGCTGCAAGGTTTCGCCCACGCCATGTCGGTGCCCTACTGCGGCCAACATGCCGTTTATGAAACCAATCGCTGGTTCGGTGAATCGTCCTCGCAATTGAAATCATTCGCCATGGTGCCGTTGCGCCACGGCGCGACTTTCGGCTTGTTGGTGATGGCGAGCGAAGACGCTGAGCGTTTTTATCCCGAAATGGGCACGCTGTATTTGCAGCGCATCGGCGAACTCGCCAGCGCCTCGCTCGCACCGTTTGTAATGAACGCCTGAAACGAATGTCCGCCAAGACAAAAAAGTCTGTGGCAAAAAAAACGGCTGACGTTAAAGCCAGCGCGACGGACGCGCGTCTCGCAGCTTACACCGATCATTTAATCCACGAGCGGCGCCTGTCTCCGCTGACCGCCAAACATTATGGCCGCGATGTCGTGGCCCTACTCGAATTGGCAGCGGATATCCCGCTGGAAAAACTCACCACGCATCACATCCGCCGCTATACCGCGACCTTGCACGGGCGCGGGTTGTCGGGAAAAAGTTTGCGCCGCATGTTGTC
>JAYVGF010000149.1:0-5150 GCA_043772415.1 Betaproteobacteria bacterium | reverse complement strand
AAAATCGGCCTCGAAAGTTCGCATGTCCGTTTCCAGGGGACGGGTCATGGGCTGGGTATGCCGCAAATCAAGGCGCCCACCCCCGGTGTGATAGGGCTAGTTGTAGCCGGTCTGGTAGCTGCTGGGGCACTGTGGTTTTTTTCCGGTGACCGTTTATCCAAGCCTGTTGATGGGGCGGCGAATGAGCCGGTTGCGGAACAGCGGTCTGCACCCATTGCTGATTCATCTTCGCAACAGTTGGCGTTGAAAGCAGACACAACGTCTGCGCAAGGCGCCAGCCCCATACCCACAGCGCCGCCCGTGACAGAAAAAACCCCCGCTGAAAAAACGGCTGAAGCGAAGGCCGTCGCAGAAAAACTCACGCAGGAAAAAGCCGCTGCAGATAAATTTGCCGCAGAAAAAGCGCAGGAACAAAAACGCGCAACGGAAAAAGCAGCGGCGGAAGAAAAACGCGCAGCAGAAAAAGCAGCAGCGGAAAAAATAGCTGCCGAGAAAGAAGCGGACAAAACCGCCCGCATCGCCGCGACGGAAAAAGCGGCGGCGGAAAAAGCCGCAGCGGAAAAGCAGGCTGCCGATATAGCTGCGCAGAAAGCGACACAAAAAGCCGAAGAAAAAGCTACTGCAGAAAAAGCCGCAGCGGAGAAAGCTAATCTGGCGCAAAAGGCGGCGGAAGAAGCCAAAGCCAAGCGCGTAACCGCCAAAGCGGTGATGAAATTCAAGCGCGAAGCTTGGGTGGAAGTCACCGATGTGCGCGGCAGGATTATTTATTCCGAACTCAATCCGGCCGGCTCCACCAAGGAAATCAGCGGCGCGCCACCGCTGCGCTTTACCGTGGGCAATGCTGAAAATGTCAGCATCACTTTTAATGGCAAAGCCGTTGATATGGCGCAACACATCGGCCGCGAAGTCGCGCGCTTTACCTTGCAATGAGTTTGTTCGCCGATCACATTCCGCGTCGCGCTACGCGCCAGGTTTTAATCGGGAAGGTGCTGGTCGGCAGCGATGCGCCTATAGTGGTGCAATCGATGACCAACACGGATACGGCCGACGCTGAGGGAACCGCGAAACAAGTAGCCGCATTGGCCCGCGCCGGTTCCGAGATAGTGCGCATTACCGTCAATAGTCCCGAGGCTGCCGCGCAAGTGGCACGCATCCGCGACATGCTGGATAAAATGAATTGTGACGTGCCGCTGGTTGGCGACTTTCATTTCAACGGACATAAATTGCTCACGCAATATCCCGATTGCGCCGAAGCCCTGGCGAAATATCGTATCAATCCGGGCAATGTCGGCGCGGGCAAAAAACGCGACGAACAATTCAGCGTGATGATCGAAGCTGCGGCGAAATACAATAAACCGGTGCGCATCGGCGTCAACTGGGGAAGTCTCGATCCGGCGCTGATGGTGCGTATGATGGACGAAAACGCTAAACGCGCTGAGCCGAAAGACGCCGATGAAGTGATGCGCGAGGCGCTGATTACGTCGGCGCTCGAATCCGCCGCGCGCGCCGAAGAAATCGGTTTGGGTCGCGATAAAATTATCCTGTCGTGCAAAGTGTCCGGCGTGCAGGATTTGATCGCCGTGTACCGCGCGCTGGCCAAGCGCTGTGACTATCCCTTGCATCTCGGTTTGACCGAAGCGGGCATGGGCTCGAAAGGTATTGTTGCTTCGACCGCCGCGTTGTCGGTGTTATTACAAGAAGGCATCGGCGACACGATTCGCATTTCACTCACGCCGGAACCGAATGGCGACCGCACCAAAGAAGTCATCGTCGCGCAGGAAATTTTGCAGACTATGGGCTTGCGCTCATTTACGCCGATGGTGGTCGCTTGTCCCGGTTGCGGGCGCACCACCAGTACGTATTTTCAGGAGCTGGCGGAAAAAATCCAAAGCTATTTGCGCAATCAAATGCCGCTTTGGAAAAGTGCTTATCCCGGCGTGGAAGATTTGCATGTCGCCGTGATGGGCTGCGTAGTGAACGGCCCCGGCGAATCGAAATTAGCGCACATCGGCATCTCACTGCCCGGCTCGGGCGAGCGTCCGGTCGCGCCGGTGTACGTCGATGGCGAAAAAACCGTGACGTTAAAAGGCGATAACATCGCCGAGGATTTCAAAAAAATCGTCGATGAATATGTGGCAACTCATTATGTTGAAGGCGGTAAAAATCGTGCTCAGCCCACTGATAAAAAAGTTATTAAAATCAAGAGCTTAGTTTAATTTCATTAGTGGCTATTTGTATAGCCTGATACCCATTACAAAAATATTCCCATGAGCAAAACTATCCAAGCCGTGCGCGGCATGAACGACCTTCTGCCGGACGACGCGCCGCTGTGGCAGTTTCTCGAAGATACCACGCGTAAAGTATTCGAGCAATACGGTTATCGTTTGATGCGCACGCCCATCGTCGAGCCGACGCCGCTGTTCATCCGCTCCATCGGCGAAGTGACCGACATCGTCGAAAAAGAAATGTATTCATTCGAAGACGGCATGAACGGCGAGAAACTCACGCTGCGGCCGGAAGCGACTGCCGGTATCGTGCGCGCAGTGATCGAACATAATTTGATTTACAACGGCCCGCAACGCGTGTGGACATATGGCCCGATGTTCCGTCACGAGCGCCCGCAAAAAGGCCGTTACCGCCAGTTCCATCAGTTCGACGTCGAAGCTCTGGGTTACGCCGGACCCGATGTTGATGCCGAGCAAGTCGTCATGCTGTGCCGTTTATGGAGGCAGCTAGGTTTGCAGAATGTCGAATTGCATCTCAACAGCATCGGTGATGCGGAGTCGCGTGCACGTCATCGCCAAGCGCTGGTGAAATATTTTGAAGCGCATGCGGACCAACTGGATGAAGATGCGAAGCGACGTTTGCATACCAATCCCTTGCGCACGCTCGATAGCAAAAATCCGGCGATGCAAAAATTAGTCGAAGGCGCGCCTAAGCTGGCGGAATTTCTCGACGAAGCCGCGCAGATCCATTTCGATGCACTGAGAAAATTGCTCGACCAGGCGAGCGTGGAATATATAGTGAATCCGCGCCTGGTACGCGGTTTCGACTATTACAACCGAACTGTGTTCGAATTTATCGGCAAGGGCCAGGATTTCGAGCTGACGATATGCGGAGGCGGGCGTTACGACGGATTGATCGGCCAGCTCGGCGGTAAACCTGCGCCGGGTTGCGGCTTCGGTTTCGGCGTGGAACGCGTGTTGATGATGCTGGCAGAAAAGCAACTCAAACTCGCAGTGCCGGATGCGTATGTGATTTTTTCCGATGAATCGACGGCCGAAGCCTGGCAGACGGCCGAACAAATACGCGACGCAGGATTGGCAGCAGTCCTTCACGCAGGCGGTAGCAGTTTCAAGGCGCAAATGAAAAAAGCCGATGCAAGCGGCGCGCGCTTTGCTATCATTCTCGGCGAAGATGAAAAGAAAGCACACGAAGTCAGCGTCAAGCCGCTGCGCGGAACGGGCGAACAAATGCGCATGAGCGCGTTGGCAGCCATAGCGCTTATAAAAAATTCAATTTAATCAAATACTTATCAATTTATGCATTTCAGGAAAAAATCATGGCCGCATACGACTTAGAAGAGCAGGAAAAGCTGGACGCAATGAAAGACTGGTGGAAAGAAAACGGCAAAATCGTGATTCTTTCTGTTCTAGCTGGGCTTTTAGCGTTTGGCGCCGTCAAAGGCTGGCGCGCGTATAAACAAAATTTGGGTGAGTCCGCCGCCGTGTTATTTGATAGCGTGGAAAAAGCCGGTAAAGAAAACGACGCGAAAAAACTCGTCGTCGCGGCTGATGCGTTAAAAACGCAATATCCGGCCTCGGCTTACGCAGCGCGTGCCGCTTTGGTTGCGGCGAAAGCCAGCTTCGAAGCGGAGGATGCCGACACAGCGACGACGCAATTAAAATGGGTGGCGGAAAAATCTGCCGATAATGCTTTCCGTAATTTAGCGCGTTTGCGCCTGGCGGGTGTGTTGCTCGATCAGAAAAAATACGACGAAGCGTTAAAGCTGCTCGATGAAATCAAAGATGAAGCGCAAATCGCGCGCGTGCAGGATTTGCGCGGCGACCTATTTGCCGCACAAGGGAAATTGCCCGAAGCGCGCGCCGCGTATAAAGGTGCGTTAGCCAAGGAAGATATTCGTTCATCGACCAAACAAATTACCCAAATGAAACTGGACGTCATCGGGGATGACAAGTAATGCAAAAAAAATCCAATCTCCGTATTTTGACTTGTGCTGTAGCGTTGTCCGCGTTGGCCGGTTGCGGACTTTTCGGCGGCAACAAGATTCCGGCACTGCCGGATTTCACTTCCAGCGGTACGATTAAAACCCTGTGGCAGTCCTCCGTCAGCGGCGCTGACGATCAAGTGTTTGTGCCTGCAGTTGCGGGCAACAACATTTATGCAGCGGGGAAAAATGGCGAAATCAGTGCCATAGACGCAACTAATGGTCGGCAGCGTTGGCGTATAGACGCGGGGCAAAAACTCAGCGGCGGCGTTGGCGCGGGCGAGGATCTGGTGGTAGTCGGAACGGCCAAGGGCACGCTGCTCGCCTACGATAGCAACGGCAAGAGCCTTTGGAAATCGGAATTGGCAGGTGAAATCGTTTCGCCTGCTACGATCGATTCAAGCACAGTCGTGGCCCGTTCCGCAGACGGCCGTTTATTTGGCCTGAATGCAGCAGACGGCAAACGCAAATGGGTTTATCAGCGTGCCACTCCACCATTGACCCTGCGTACACCAGCGGGACAAGTTGTGTGGCGTGGCGGCTTGTTTGCCGGATTCCCCGGCGGCAAACTGGTCGCGCTGGATCTTGCAACCGGCGGCATCGGTTGGGAAATCAGCGTCGCGCAGCCGCGCGGCACGACAGAATTAGATCGCGTGGCCGATGTATCCAGCACACCGATAGTCGATGGTGATCGCATATGCGCCGTGGCTTATCAAGGCAAGCTCGCGTGTTTCGATTTGCAAAACGGGAATCCAGCATGGTCGCAGGATGTGTCGAGCAGCACCGGTTTGGTGGCCGACAGCAAAAATATTTATCTCAGCGATGACAAAGGCAACGTGCAGGCTTTTGATAAAACCACCGGTGCCAGCGTGTGGAAAAACAGCAAGCTGTTAGGCCGTCGCCTCAGCGCGCCTGCCGTCGC